>CAYVCM010000156.1:0-1537 GCA_964449925.1 uncultured Clostridium sp. | reverse complement strand
ATACAAACCTGTTGGGAATTAAAGCATAATTAATGGTAGCAATTCTGTTCCTTTTTAGTTCAGTATAATGATTGACACTTTCTATTCTGTGTTTAAGTTGACTTTTTTTGATTCTTGATGTATACTATTTATGTCATCAATCAGTAATAACTGTTTGTAGACATTACCACCCTTTAGAAAAAGTTATTTAGTCTGAAGGCTTGGTAATCTTAGCTGTTACTTGGGTGTGATCACTTAAACCCATTTTTTCATTTTCAATTTTTTTCCAAGTAATAGCTTTAGAGCCATACTTTTAGTATGGCTCTATTTTTTCCTTCTAATAATCCAATCTTTTTCACATTTGATTGGCAATTTCATTAACACTTTTTGTCCTTTTACGCCTGGGCTGATTGCTTGTATTTCTTCATCTGTTTCATAATCCCATAATTTATCTATCGTAAATTGTATTGGCTCTAATTTGTATGGAATTAAAAATTCCATATTATCTCCTACTTGCAATTTATTTTTTATTTCAATAACAGATTTTTCCTTATCATATTCTACTACTTTGCCACCAAATTCATATTTTTCGTTATACTGTCTTCCACCATATTCTTGAATGTCTTTGTTATTTCTATCATTAAAATAAAATGTAGTCAATCCTCTAGTCTTTACTTTTTCTAATTCTTTTAAGTATTTTGTATAATCATAATGTTCAGGGTCTTTTTGATAGTCATCTATGGCATTCCTATAAGCACCTATTACACTTGCTAAATAATATTCTGTTTTTAGTCTTCCTTCTATTTTTAAACTATCAACTCCCATATCGATAATTTCTGGTATTTCTTTTATCAAACATAAATCTTTTGAAGAAAAAATACTTGTACCATATTCACTAGTTTCAATTGGCATTAATTCTCCAGGATTGTTTTTTTCCTCAGCATATAAATTATATGACCATCTGCAACTTTGTGCACAATCTCCTAAATTTGCACTTCTACATGCCATAAAATCGCTTAAAAAGCATCTACCAGAAAAAGCAAAACAAATGGCTCCATGTATAAAGATTTCTATTTCCATTCCTTCTGGTTTATTTTTCATGATGTATTTTAGTTGTTCTTTATTCATCTCTCTTGCCATTATCATTCTTTTAGCTCCATTGTGATACCAAAAGTTTGCTGAATGTAAACTTACAATATTTGCTTGTGTGCTAACATTAATATTTACACTTGGTGCATATTGTTTTAGTACATCTATAACCCCTCCATCTGCTGCAATAATTCCATCTGGTTTTAATATTTCTAGTTTTTTTGCCATTTCTATAATTTCATCATATTTTTCATCCCAAGCAAAAATATTTAAAGTAACATACACTTTTTTTCCTATACTATGTGCATATTTAATTGTTTTTTCTAAATCATCATTTTCCATGTCTGCTCTTGTTCTTAATGATAGTGATGATGTTCCACAATATACCGCATCTGCTCCATATAAAAAAGCAATTTTTGCTTTTTCATAAGAACCTGCTGGTGCTAATAATTCTACTTTTTTCATATAT
>CAYVCM010000155.1:0-1564 GCA_964449925.1 uncultured Clostridium sp. | reverse complement strand
TCCTTTTGTTAATTGGTGTACAATGGTTCCTACCATTTCTAAGTGAGCTAATTCTTCTGTACCAATATCATTTAAAATTGCTTTTGCATTTTGGTCAGGCATACCAAACTTTTGAGATAAATAACGAAGAAATGTAGCAAGTTCACCATCTGGTCCACCATATTGAGATATAATTACCTTTGCAAGTTTTGGATCTGTACACTTTATATTAATTGGATATTGTAACATTTTATTATAATTGTTAAGAAAACTTTAATGGAATTATTACCAGATAGTTTTAATTTTAAATTTTTTTCACTTTACAAGCTAAAAGAGTTAGGTAATAACTCTTCTAAAGTTTTTCTATCAATTTTGTCATCATTATAATACATGTAAATCTCAAAATTTTTATCACAAAATTCAGACATAAATTGTCTACAATATCCACAAGGAGATGTATATTCTAATTCTTCTTCTCCTCCTAAGACTAAAATACATTCAAAATCTTTTTCACCTTCAGAAATGGCTTTTGTAAAAGCTACTCTTTCAGCACAGATAGACATTATTCCGTCATTTTCAACATTACAACCAGAAAAAATCTTTCCACTCTTAGTAAGTAAAGCACAACCTACTTTGTAATTAGAATATGGAGTATATGCGTTTTCTCTAACTTTTTTAGCAGTTTCAATTAATAAGTTTATATCCATCATTTGATTCCTCCTTTTAAAAATACTATATCATAAAATAAAAGAAATTACTATAAAAATATCAACCTTTTTTGTTAACCTACATATAATGTAACAAAAGGAGGAATTTTAATATGTTTAGTAGAAGAAAATGCTATTGTATGAACAACAATTATTCAAATAATAATTCATATGAAATGCAAAATGATATTATGGAAACAAAATGCAATAATGTGACATCTTATGAAGATAATTCAAATAGTTGTAGTTGTGGCTTTGATGAAGAACAAAGTGTGTTCCCAGATAATCCAATGTTAGCACAAAGCTATGTTCCAGTTCAGTATATGGATAGAACTTTTAAACCAGCTGTTGGTCTAAAAATGGGAACAATTTTTCCAGAATTAGTAAGCCCATACTCACCAGGTCAATCAATGGAAGAAATAAAATATATTGAGATGACTAATACAATAGGAAAGGGGTGCAACAAATGACAATGAATCAAAATAGAAATTGTGGATGTCAAGAAGAAAATGATAATGCAGAAATGTATTCGACTCAAATACAAAATATGGAAAGAACAGTAAATTGTGATGAAAGAATGGAAATGATACAGAAAATTAGATCTCTTGAATTTGCAATAAATGAATTAGCATTGTATTTGGATACACATCCAAACGATCAAAAAGCACTTTGTCTGCATAGAAAATATTGTAAGGAAGTAAAAGAATTAAAGGATAAGTATCAGAAAGTATATGGACCATTAACTATTAATTATCCTTGCAATAAATGGAGATGGCTTGAAGAACCATGGCCATGGGAAAGGGGGAATTTTTAAATGTGGACATATAATAAAATGTTACAATATCCAATTAATATAAAGTGTACAGATCCAAAACTTG
>CAYVCM010000154.1:0-1758 GCA_964449925.1 uncultured Clostridium sp. | reverse complement strand
TATCATTAAAATTATGACAAAAAATATAATTATTTTTTTCATGTTTCACCTTTTTCTTCATGATTTTTTTATAAATATTAACTTTCAGTACAAGTAACAATATATACTCTTCCTGTAACATCACTCAATTGTGTCTGTATTGTATATTTTTGTAATTCACTAGTTGATTCATCTTCTATCGCCTCAACCGCTTTAGAAAGATATTTATTATAAGTATTTGCAACATCTGAACTACTTGTTTCTGTTCCAAATTCTATTGAGCTTCCATTAAGATAAATAGCAATATAATTATCACTTCCTGTTGGAGTTTTTTTTGCAAACCCATAATATTGATTATTTTCGGTTGCTAAATTGGCCATAGATATAACATCATATATAGTGACATTATTTTTACCTTCATATTGAGTAAATTGACTATTAAATTGTGATATTTGATTTTGCTCTATATTATCATGTATCTGACTGGAAGTTCCTCCAAAGCTTGAAAATAAATATACAGCTATAGTAAGAATCATAATTCCCACTAGAACTCCTGCAGCCATTAACAATGCTTTTGACGCATTTTCCATATCAAACTCCTATTCCTGTACAACCAAATTCCATAGTTAAAATTCTTCCTGTATTTGCATCAAATTGTGTTTCTGCCTCTGCACAATCCCAAGTTGTTCTTTTAAATTGAACATATTCATAATATACTAGTGCATCTTGGTATATTTGAGTGACTCCTCCCTCATATGTTGAAGCATTATTGGGTAATAAACCAAGCTCATCAAATGCAGTATTTCTTGCACTTGTACTGGTATAATTATCTATAACATCTTTAATATTAGAAATGTTAGAAGCAAGTTGCTTTGCATATTTTTCTTGATATGTATTTTCTATCTCCTTTGGTTCAGTAACTAAATTACTAATTGTATCACTTGTATAAGTTGTATTTAAAACTAAACGATTTGTACCATCATATGATAATTGAGTCATAGTTGAACTACCAATAGTAAGTGTTAACTCTAATTTCTCATATCCTTCTTCGGTTTTTCTTGTATTATAGTCTACTACTTTATTAATTAGTGAAACTATATCACTTCCTCTTAAACCACTTCTAAGATATGTTGTATATTGATTATTAAATTCAGCAATTTGTGAACTTGATGTAGAAGTATAAGAAGAAGTTTGATAACCTGTCAAATTACTCATCATTAAGACAAAGGCAGAAATGATTATAATTCCTATTAATACACTTGCTGCCATAATTAATGCTCTTGATGCGTTTTCCATAATACATTTCCTCCTTTATCTATTTTTAAGTTTGTGATGATAATGTATTAAATGAACTTGACATACTAGTCAATCCAATAAATACTAATGGTATAATTAGGTATCCAACAAACATACAGACCATTGGTGCAAAACCAAGAACTTTTCCTATCATACCTTTTCTTGAAATTAATCTATCATTTGATTCTTTACGTTTTTCTTGATAGTAATCTCTTTCTGATTCTAATTCATCAAATGCATCTTTAATTGGTATCTTTTCTACTGCTGCCTGCATACTTTCTACAAGTCTAACAAGTGGCATATAACTAATTTCTTCTTTCATTTCTTCTAATGCTTCCCATGCACCGGCTTCATAGTTGTTTAAACATTTTCCAATTGGTTCTTTGAAAATATTTGCATATCTTTCTAGCCATTCCAATATCATTTCGACATTTACCCTTTCAATTCTCATAAGCATTAAGATAATTGTTTGGAACTGCATTA
>CAYVCM010000153.1:0-1789 GCA_964449925.1 uncultured Clostridium sp. | reverse complement strand
CGCATCTGTGTCTCTACCTTCCCATTTACTTAGTTCTTCATTCCATTGTGCTATTTTTTCTTCTAACTCCTTTATTCTCTCTTCATTCATTTTATTTTCCTCCTAAATAAAATACACACATATTAATTATATCAAAAATTCCTTGCATATGCAAGGAAAAAGCGAAAAAATGTACTATTGTAGTAGAAATGTCACATTTTGGTAACATTGTAATAAATTAGATATATAAATTTTCTAAACTTCTTTTTGCTAATTTCATATACCTTTCTTTTTTGTCTTTTATTCTTTTACCTTCTAATTCTGGTAAAATCCCAAAATTAGCGTTCATAGGTTGAAATTTCGCATTTGGAGTAGAAATATATTTTGCTAAAGAACCAATTATTGTATAATCTGAAAATACTACTTTGTTACAGATAAATTTTAGTTTTTCATCATTTGCATCTTTGGATATTTCTTTTTCAGTCAAATCTTTTTTTAGACAATTCAAAATATTTTCATTTGTATTACTTTGTTTATCTCTATTTTTTATACTTTCAAACTGTGTCACAGCATTTAAACTTGCTACCATTCCAGAAGAGATAGATTCCACATATCCTTCAACACCAGTTATCTGTCCTGCAAAATAAATATTATGATTACTTTTCAAATTATATGTTTCATCCAATAATTCTGTAGAATTAATATATGTATTTCTATGCATCACACCATATTTAATAAACTCTGCATTTTCTAATCCAGGTATCATAGAAAACACTCTTTTTTGTTCTCCATATTTTAAATTTGTTTGGAAACCAACCATATTATACATTGTAGCTTGCTTATTATCTTGCCTTAACTGTACAACTGCATAAGGTCTTTTAGCAGTCCTTGGGTCATCAAACCCTACTGGTTTCAATGGTCCAAATCTCAAAGTATCTATTCCTCTTTTTGCCATAATTTCGATTGGCATACATCCTTCAAATATCTCTCTTTTCTCAAAATCATGTAATGTTACAACTTCTGCATTCACTAATTCTTGTACAAAATTTTCATATTCATCTTTATCCATTGGAAGATTAATATAACTTTGTTCTTTCTTTTCCTCTTCTAATCTTTGTTTCCATTCTTCTATACTTTCATCTTTTTTCTTTTCTTGTGAATACCTATCGCCATAAAAAGCAATATCAAAATTGATACTATCTTTGTTTATAATAGGAGCTGCGGCATCATAAAAATATAGCTTGTCTTGGCTTGTAATTTTTTGAATATCTTTTGCCAAACTATCTGAAGTTAATGGTCCTGTGGCAATAATAACAATTCCATCTTTAGCTATTTCTTCAATATTTGTAATTTCTTCATGTATCACTTCTATATTTTCATTTTCTTCAATAGCCTCTGTGACTTTTTTAGAAAATACTTCTCTATCTACCGCTAATGCTTGTCCAGCAGGCACACTAGTTTCATCTGCTATTTTAATCAATAGAGAATCTAATTTTCTTAATTCTTCTTTAAGTAATCCACATGCATTAGTCAATAAATTAGATTTAAATGAATTACTACATACAATTTCTGCTAAATTTTCATTGCTATGTGCTGGTGAAAATTTAATAGGTTTCATTTCATATAATTTTACTTTTATTCCTCTTTTGGCAATCTGGTAAGCAGCTTCTGTTCCTGCTAAACCTCCACCAATTATTGTTATATAATCTTTCATAATTTATCCTTCTTCAAATTTAAATTTTGTTTCTTTCGTTTTTGTCTCATTGGGGACGTTTCTTTTTGGGACATTTTTGAACGATAGGGACGGGTC
>CAYVCM010000152.1:0-1808 GCA_964449925.1 uncultured Clostridium sp. | reverse complement strand
ATTTTAAATTCAAGGACTAAGAGCCAATATCTGAAAAATAATTGTATTTATAGCAAATTTATGATATAAATAAGAAAAATATGAAATTTGCAATGCTCCGTTGTAAATTTCAAAATGGAGAAAATTATGATATATAAAATTGAAAAGAAAAAAATACAAGTAATATTAAAAAATGAATTTATAGAATTACCAATTAAATTAAAAAATAAAATAAATGAAAATTTTGAAAACATGAAAAAACAGGGGCAAAATATATGGAATGGAGAAGTACTTTGTGTTTCAGAATGTAATATAGAAGATGATAAAGTAGAAATAATTTGTAAAAAATCAGATTATGCCCATTATCTATATGGAGAAAGAATAGGGTGTCCAAAAAGATATGAATGTAAAAATTTAAGTGCAGGTTGCTTACTAGAAACAATAGATGGATATTATATAGTCGGAGAATTAGATGACAATACTTCATATCCAACAATGTTGCAAGTAACAGGTGGAGGAATAGATAAAACAGATATAGTTGAAGAAAAAATAGCAATAGAGCAAACAATAATAAGAGAAGCAAGAGAAGAATTAAACATAGATTTAAATGATAAAAAAAGTATTTTATATAATGAAATAAGTTATATTTATGTTTCAGAAGATAATGAGCAACCAGGAGTTCAATTATTTTCAAAAGCTAAAACAAAAATGACAGCAGAAGAAATGAGAAAACATTTTGAAAGTTATTATAAATATTTAAAAGAAAATAATTTAGAAGTAGAGTTTGGAAAATTACATTTTTTAAAAAAAGAAAATGGGATAGAAGAGGTAAAAGAATTAAAAAATCCAAAAAGAAATTATTTAATACCATTATTGAAAATTGATATGAAAATAAAATGATAAGAAATATAATTTTTGATTTAGGAAATGTGATTATAAATTATAATCAAGAACAAATTATTAATAACTTTACTAAAAAATAAGAAGAAATAAAATACATATATGATGAAATTTTTAATGCTCCAAAATGGGAACTAATGGATTATTGTAAATGAATTAAGTAGAATATTTAATAATCCTAACTTTTTAGAGAATGTTCAGAACAGCAAATATAATAGGATAGGAGAGAATGCAAATATTGTTTTAAATACGATATTGGATTTTATAAAGCAATGGGAGCCTTTGGTAGTATAATATAAAATAAAAAAATATGTTATAATAAAAGATGATATTGAAAACATAACAAGAAACAATATAAAAGAAGATAGATATATCCAAAGAATATTAGATGGAATGCTAGATGTATTAATTTTTTATGAATTTATTATCATTTAAATGCAGATATTATTTTAATATAAATTATATTAGTTATTATAGAGAATAAAACGATTATTATGTAGTTATTGCTGAAGAAGGAGTAAATTTGATGAAAGATATTAATAAATTTTATGACAAATCCAAAAAATATAATAAACCATCAGGACTTTTACAAGGATTCTTTAATATGAACTATGCAAAAGATATTGAAAAAAAGACTGCAATAGATTTAGGAGCAGGGACAGGAAATGATGCGTTATATCTTATAAACAAAGGATTTAGTGTAATATGTATAGACAAAGAATAAAAATCAAAAGAGATTATTGAAAGTAAAATAGAAGATAAAGATAAATTAAAAATTATTATAGACAACTTTGAAAATGTTAAATTAGAAAAATCAAATTTAATTTATTCTTGTTTAAGTCTACAATATTGTAATCCCTCAAAAAAAGCTGAGGTAATGAATAAAATAACAAGTAGTATTAATAAAAATGGCTTCTTTGCACGGAAAT
>CAYVCM010000151.1:0-1864 GCA_964449925.1 uncultured Clostridium sp. | reverse complement strand
GGGTATTTTTGTATATGAAATCATTATGTATAAAAACAAACAATTCGAAAATACTAGATTATCTGCTAAATGAATTAAAACATTCCGAAATAGAACACATATGCTTTTCCGAAAATCATTTTAAAAATTACAAAAACATTATTATTCATTACCTTTCTAACAATAATTATCCTTATTTTTTTTCAAAAATTGCTACACTTTTATCTTTCATGATTATTGATGAATTTGAAGATATACTTATGAAAAGAATAATTGATAAAAATTATTTTTATTTTGATTCATTAGAAAGAAATAAAATATTAAAAAATTGCTATAGTATTTTGTCTGATGATTATCATTTATGGTTTGATAAAAAACTTGATACACTTTATAATTGCATTTATTCATTCATTTGTGAAAATAAAGTTTTAGTATTAGATGGTTTTATTAATTTTAGATTGCAAAAATATATTTCTATTCTAGATGAAATTACAAGTGAAGCTGTAAATAGTTATATTATTGAAAAAGAATATATGGAATTTATTTCTTTGCTAAAGTTATATATTCACTCACAAAAAAGTAATACAAATATTGTGCATCTAATTTATAATTCATCTGATTCTATTTTATTGGACGAAAACAAAAATATTATTCTAAATTCAGAAGAAATGTTTAATGCAAAATATTTAAGTGATATTTCTTTTTCATCTAATGATTATACTTTAAATTCTCTACTAAATTTGCTTCCTAAAAAGCTATATATTCATTTAATTGATAATGAAATAGACGAATTTATAAATACTTTACAGATGATTTTTGAAAAGCGTGTATCAATATGTTTAAATTGCGAAATTTGCAAATTATATAAGTATCACAAAAAAGCTTTTTCAAACAAACAACAATAGCTAATCCTTTCAAATCATTCTTTGATTATAATATTTTAAAACCACATTTTTAACATATCAATTTTACTAAATAAGATGCACCCTTAAATATGAATATAGACTTTCATATTTATAGGTGCATCTCGTCACTAAAGTATTATAGATATTATCCTCCAATAATAGAGTTTAATGACTCAATTGCTGATTGCAATCCTGGTAATAAAGCTGCTACCAAACTTTCTTCTGCTTGTACTTTCCATTGACTGTCTTGTTTCTCCAAATTTATAGTCGTTGTTGTTGTTTGTGTACTAATTTCTTCATTTTTTAATTGTTCTTCTGTTGTAAATGATTCTCCACTAAATGCAATTCTTAAAGCTTCTTGCGTATAATTAGAAATAACTTCTGAAAAATCTTTATTTGTAATTTCTATTTCTACGCTTGCTGTACTCTCTTCTTTTGAAATGTTTAATATTTTCCAAGATAAATTACTAAATAATAAACTTTGTACTTCTTCATCCATTTGTAAATTTTGTAGCATATCAACTTGATTAACAATATCTTCATAACTTACATATTTTGTAACGCCTTCTATGTCAGCATTTTTTAAAGAATTTAACATCCCTTCTACACTTTTTTCTGGTGTTGAAGGTATTACAAGTAATGCTGTTACAATAATTAATACTATTATTAATAGTACAATTCCTCCCCCTAGCCAATATCCGACTTTTTTATTTTCTTTGCTTTCTTTTTTATCTTTGCTCTTTTTCTTTTCTCTTTTATCTTTTACTTCATTCATTTTTGCTTCTTTTTTTAATTCTTTTCCTGAGACTTTGTTAAATTTTGGTTCTTCTATTTTTGCATTTTTTGTTTCTTTTACTTCTTCTTGATTTGCCTTATTTACTTTTTCTTCTTTTTCCATAGAAATCCCTCTTTTCATTAACAGATTTATTCTAGCCCAATTATATATGAAGAACTTCTTTTTTTCAACCGTTTTTTACAAA
>CAYVCM010000150.1:0-1982 GCA_964449925.1 uncultured Clostridium sp. | reverse complement strand
CAAAAGAAGAATTAGATGAGATGTCAAAATCAGAAAAAGAGGCATATTTAGCAGAGATGAGATTAAGGTATATAAGAGATAAAAATGCGGAACAAGATTTAGCAGAAGAAAGAGGTTATGAAGCTGGAAAAAAAGCTGGAGAAATTGAAGGAAAGAAACAGGGAAAACATGAAGAAAAAATTGAAATTGCCAAAAAGATGATAGAACAAAATATAGATATAGAAACTATAATTTTAATTACAGAATTAGAAAAAAAAGAAATTGAAAAATTAAAATTGCAAATTTAAAAAGTTTCTCATTGTTTCCTATACAATAAAAAAACGCAAAATGTATTTTAAAATAATAGAAATACATTTTGCGTTTTTTTGAACAGAAAATATAAAAAAGCTTGCTATTGTTAAGATATTAAAATTCACAATTCTTAGGAGTTCTAGGGAAAGGAATAACATCACGAATATTTTGCATACCAGTCAAATACATAATAGCTCTTTCAAAACCTAGACCGAAACCTGCATGATTACAGCTACCATATTTTCTTAAATCCAAATACCAGTCATAAGCATTAATATCCATATTTAATTCTTTCATTCTAGAAACTAGTTTATCATAATTTTCTTCTCTTTGGCTACCACCAATAATTTCTCCAATACCAGGAGCCAAAAGATCAGTTGCTGCAACAGTTTTTCCATCTGGATTTTGTTTCATATAAAAAGCTTTAATGTCCATTGGATAGTCTGTTACAAATACAGGTTTTTGGAAAACCTTTTCACAAAGATATCTTTCATGTTCTGTTTGTAAATCAACCCCCCAAGATACTTTAAATTCAAATTTATCATTTGCTTTTTCTAATTCTTTGATAGCATCTGTATAAGAAATTCTAGCAAAGTCAGAATGAATAACATTATTTAATCTATCTAATAATCCTTTATCAACAAAATTATTAAAGAATTCCATTTCTTCTTTACAATGTTCTAATACATAAGAAAATGTATATTTAAGCATTTCTTCTGCTAAATCCATATCATCATTTAAATCTGCAAAACATATTTCAGGTTCAATCATCCAGAATTCAGCGGCATGTTTTACTGTATTAGAATTTTCAGCTCTAAAAGTTGGACCAAATGTATAAACATTTCTAAAAGCAGTTGCATAAGTTTCTACATTTAATTGACCACTTACGGTTAAATATGCAGGCTTTCCAAAAAAATCTTTTGAATAATCTATTTGACCATCTTCTGTTTTTGGAATATTTACAAGGTCAAAAGAATTAACATTAAACATTTCTCCTGCACCCTCCGCATCACTAGAAGTAATGATTGGCGTATGAACATAAACAAAACCTCTTTCTTGGAAGAATTTGTGAATAGCATATGCAAATACACTTCTTACTCTAAATACAGCATTAAAGGTGTTTGTTCTTGGACGGAGATGTGCAATTGTTCTTAAGTATTCAAATGAATGTCTTTTCTTTTGAAGAGGATATTCTAAATCAGATAAATTTAAAATTTCTATTTTTGTTGCTTGAATTTCAAAAGGTTGTTTTGCATTTTCAGTAATAATAAAAGTACCAGTTACTTTTATAGAAGAACTAATTGATAACTTAACAATTTCAGTAAAATTATCTAATTTATCACTAAATACAATTTGTACATTTTTAAAAAATGAACCATCGTTTAATTCAATAAATCCAAATGTTTTAGAATCACGAATTGTTCTTACCCAACCTTCTAATGTAATTTCTTTATCTTTATATTCGTTTGTATTTTTATATAAATCTTTAATTACTAATTTTTTCATAAAGAAAACCTCCAATAAAAACTTATTTATAAGACAATATAATTATAGCTTAAAATATTGAGAAAAACAATTGTACCAAAAATTGCTTTACATTTTTTGGTATACATGATAAAATAATTTTACTCTAATCTCATATTTTATCTTAAAAATTTTAAATCTAAAGGCAATTTTCTAGCCGAAATTCA
>CAYVCM010000149.1:0-2121 GCA_964449925.1 uncultured Clostridium sp. | reverse complement strand
GTTTATCTTGATTTTGTCTAATAATTTGTTTTGCTTCTTCTCTTGTCATTTTCAAACTCTAACCTTTCTTTTATACTTTATGACCTAAATTATACTATATTTTCAGGCATTTTACAAGTATTTTTTAAAATTTATCTTTCACGATTTTTTTGAGTTTTTGCTTGTTCTCTTATTTTCTTGAAAGTTGTAACAGCTTTTGATACTTTAGAATCTTTGAAGTTTTTAATACTATTTGGTATAGTAGATATCCAAATTCCTAATATAATGCATAATATACATATAATAATTTCTAATAATGTCATTCCTTGAGGTAAAAGAACAAATATCGAACCGATTGTAAAACCTATAATACTATAAAATGTTTCCCCATAATATTTTTCTAATAATTTTTTTGTTAATTTCATTACAAGAATACTACCAACTATTAATCCAATTCCCATAGGAACCAATATAGGTAAATATATATTTGCAATAGATTGTAAATATATAGAATAAACACCTAATAACATTAAAATAATCGTACTACTAACTCCTGGTACAATAATTCCAAAAGACATAATAGCCCCACAAATAACAAGATATATTATACTTACATTATCTATATTTATTGTCACATTTATCCTATTTTCTAGCACTACTGTCATAATACCTATTACTAAGGTTATTAATAAAAATACTATGTTCTTCTTTTTAAATCTTGCTTTTTCGTTTACTTCTTTTATTAATGAAGGAATTGTTCCTAGAATTAAACCTATAAATATAGATTTTGTTTGTATTGGAAAATTAGATAATAGGTAATTTAATAAATTACTAAACAATAAAACACCTATTATGCCACCAAAAATTATTGGAAATAAAAATTTAACATTCTGTTTTATATCTTTAAAAAAATTTAAAACTGCATCCAATAATTTTTCGTAAATACCAAAAATTACACATAATACACCACTACTAAGACCTGGCACTATCGCACCAGCTCCTATAAATATACCTTTTAATATGTTTAAAAATCCATTCATTAAAATTCTCCTTCTTTTTAATTAACAATAAAATTCGTGTTTTCTCTTTTTATTTTATTAATTTCTTTGGTATTCATTCCATAAAATGTGATTTACACTACTCTTTTCTATTTCACAAACAAAATTGTTTGTCTATTTTTTTAATATTATTTTATAATTTTCAAAAGGTCAGGCACTTTTATTATTCACAAACATATAATTTGTTATGCGAGATTTTAAGAAAGATAAAATTTCCATATTTATATGTTTTGGAGGTGCTTGTATGTTTTCTGCACTTTGTATGTCTGGAATTTTAGGATTTATCGAATTTTTAAAATCCTCTGTATTTTTAGTAGGATATATATCTAGTAGTAATTTATTTCCTGAACCACTAACTTCTGAAGAAGAAAAAATGTATTTACATCAAATGAAAAATGGAGATGAAGAGGCACGAAATATTTTAATAGAAAGAAATTTGAGATTAGTTGCACATATTAGTAAAAAATATTCTACTTCAAATGTTGACCAGGATGATTTAATTTCGATTGGTACTATTGGTTTAATTAAAGGAATTAATAGTTTTAATATAGATAAAGGATCTAAACTTTCTACATATGTTTCAAGATGTATTGATAATGAAATTTTAATGCATTTGAGAGCAACTAAAAAATTAGGTGCTGAAGTATATTTGAATGAACCTATTGGAAAAGATAAAGATGATAATGTTATTACTCTACAAGAAATCTTAGAAAATGATGAAAGAAATATTGAAGATACTGTTGATATAAAAATGAAAATAAAGATATTATATGAAAAAATGAAATCTGTTCTAAAAGATAGAGAAAAAACAATTTTGGAACTTCGCTTTGGACTTGGTGGTCACAAACCAAAAACACAACATGAAATTGCAGAGATGATGGGAATTTCTCGTAGTTATGTGTCTAGAATTGAAACAAAAGCAATTGAAAAATTATCAAAAGAATTTCACTAAACCAAAAGGAACAGAATTGCTACCATTAATTATGCTTTAATTCCCAACAGGTTTGTATTATATAAAAAAATGAAACAATTTTGCGTATCTAAATTTGAGTATAGAAATTGTTAAAGAAAAAAATGAGGGATG
>CAYVCM010000148.1:0-2124 GCA_964449925.1 uncultured Clostridium sp. | reverse complement strand
TAAAGAAAGAAAAATAGAAAGCTAGAAGGGAGGAAAACTCAAAATGAAAGAAAAACTAAAACAGAAGAAAAAAATTATTATAATAACAATTGCACTAATTCTAATTATAGGAGTAACAATTACAATTTTAGCAGTACAAAATGTAAATAAAACAGAAGAAGGAGAAACAACAACAGATTCTATTAGTGCAGAGATAAGTCAAACAAACGCAGAAAATGATGCAGAAGTAGAAGCAATAATGCAAAAAGATGCATGTGGAGATAAGGTGCCAGTACCAGAAGGATATGTAGGAAGTAGTGTAGACGGAGAAAATGAAATAGATACAGGGTATGTAATATATGAGGGAACAGAGGAAGTAACAGAAGATAATGTAGATGAAGCAAGAACGACAAGAAACCAATATGTATGGGTACCAGTAACAAATACAAGTGCATTTTATGGAACAGATAGTAATGGAAAGAAATGGGGAAAGCTATATACATTTAGTGAATCAGGATATTCAAATAACAACTGGACAGAAACAAGTGGGATAATGAAAATAACATCAAGTACAGGAGGTAGAGAGCCAGATGTAGTAAGAACTTATGATAGTGATAGTTACTTAAAAACATATTTATCAACAATAGGAGTAAGTTCAAGACATGAATTTTTAATGCAATTAGAGAAAGAATTTAATGCGATGATAGCAAGTGTAGAAAAGTATGGAGGATTTTATATAGGAAGATATGAAGCAGGAAATGTAACGGAAAGTCTAAATGCAGAAGAAGCAGTAGAAGTAAAAGGAAATTCATATATATATAGTACAACATGGTATAATGCATATTTAATGTGTAAGACATTAAGTGGAGATAATGAAAATGTAGTAACAGGATTAATATGGGGATGTCAATGGGATAGAACACTAATATGGTTAGTAGAAAGTGAAAGCAAGACATATTCAGAGATAGTAAACTCAACAGATTGGGGAAATTACAGTAATAACACAGAATCAGGAGCAGGAAGTAGAAAATCAACAGGATATAGTGAAACATGGAAGGCTAATAACATATACGACCTAGCCGGTAATGTCATGGAGTGGACAATGGAGGCCGTCTCTATCGACTGCAGGGTCCTTAGGGGTGGTTACTACCTCAATAGTGGTTCAAACTATCCTTCAAGCTACCGCCTCAACATCAATCCGACTAATAGTAATACTACCAGACGGTTGTCGTGCCACACTTTATATCAAGTAGCTACTTGCACCTGGTAGCGATGCAGCATGAAGAGTAACTCGGTAGAATACCGTAGAAGATTTAGAAGGATTATAAATAGTCCAAAGCCAAAAATTAAAATAAAAATATAAAGTATAGAGATAACAGAAAAAAGAAACAGAAAAATAGGATAAAAAGAGGGAAAAATCAAAAATGAAATTTGTAGAAGAAATAGAAAAATTACAAAAAGAAAACCAAGGATACATAGTCCTTGTGAAGAATGGAATATTCTTCGTAGCAATAGGAAAAGATGCAATAGAATTAAATAGTAAATTAGGTCTAAAATTAACTTGTATGAGGCAAGAACTATGTAAGGTAGGTTTTTTGGTAAAAAATATATAGAAAAAAAGAGTTAGAAAATTTAAGAGGAGTTCAATGCGAACCCCTCTTTTAAACACTTTGTTCTTTTTTAAAAGTCTTTCTTACCTTTTTAATAGCTAATCTATAATCTACAAAATCCTCTATAAGTATTTTAATAATAGCAATAACAGGAACAGCAAGGAACATACCTAACCACCAATTGTCACTGCTGAAATAACTATTATTGTACTAAATAAATTGAGGAAGTCCACCAGTAATTAAAGTAATATAGTTATTAGTAGAATTATTTATAATTTAAGTATACTTATTTACTTTTTTATTTTGTATGTTTTTTTGTATATTTTATATTTTTGAAGTTAAATTTTCTAAAAAATTCATTTTAAATATAGCAAAAATTTATAGGCAAAAAAATTTGGAAAAAAATTTAGAAAAATTTTTTGAAAAAAGTGTTGACAAAGAAAAAAAGTTAATGTATAATAAAAATCGTTCCGCACGAAAGGAACATAAAAAGTACATTGAAAAATAAACAAAAATCCTTTAGAGAAAAACCTAA
>CAYVCM010000147.1:0-2270 GCA_964449925.1 uncultured Clostridium sp. | reverse complement strand
TAAATTTTCACATCCGTTTAAAAATATTTTCTCCTATACTTGTTACACCTTCTGGAATATGGATTTCTGTCAAGCTACTACATCCGTAAAAAGCATTATAATCTATACTTGTTACACCTTCTGGAATATGGATTTCTGTTAAGCTACTACATCCGTCAAAAGCATGACATTCTATACTTGTTACACCTTCTGGAATATGGATTTTTGTTAAGCTACTACATCCGTCAAAAGCACAACCTCTTATACTTGTTACACCTTCTGGAATATAGATTTCTGTTAAGCTACTACATTCGCAAAAAGCAAAATTTCCTATACTTGTTACACTATCTGGGATATGGATTTTTGTCAAACTACTACATCTTAAAAAAGCCCCATCTCCTATACTTGTTACACCTTCTGGAATATGGATTTTTGTTAAGCTACTACATCCTTCAAAAGCACTACCACCTATACTTGTTACACCTTCTGGAATTTCAAAAGTCCCATCTACTATATCACTATTAAAAACTCCATATAATACACCATTTTCAATTCTCATTTATATTTTTCTCCTAAATTCTTTTATAAATCAAAAATTCTTTTTTATTTAAGTTTATGCAAATAATTTCCTCAAAAATTTTTTTATGTTTCCTAATATTCCTTCCTCTTTAACAACTAATGCTTTTTCTTTACTCTTATTGTTTTCATCATTTTCTATATCATTAATTAATTCATTTGTTTCTTCTTGTGGGATAGGGATTATTATATTTTTATATTCATATATTAATTCATCTTTTCTAATTGTATCTTGTACATTTTCTAAACTTGCATTTACAAATACATTTTCACTATTTACTAAGTTTATAAAGCTATATGCCTTATTTGCATCTTTAGTATATATAACTGCTCCTCTTGTTTTCTTTTTATTAATATTTTCTATTACTTCATCTATTTTTCCTGTTACTATAATTGCATTCTGATTTTTTTCTGCTTCATCTTTAAAACTCTTATCTTCTATATATACATACATTTCTTCTGTTTTTTCTTTTCCCCCCATTTTCGGAGCTTCTAAATTATTTCCCTCATCATCATATGTATATATTACTTTATCAAAATACTCATAAAAGCACTCATCATATGGTAATAACATAATTAAATTCTCGCTAATTTCAAACTTTTTCAATGCTTCTTTTATAATTAATAAAACTAATGATTTAACATTATCTTCTGCATATTCCACATCTGATATAGCTATTGCATTTCTAGATTTTATTGCTCTTATATACCATTTTATAACTTCTTGTGTATTATATGCTTCTATAGCTATTACACCTATTGGCATTGCAATACAAGTAAATAAAAATTTTTCTTTATTTATTTTTAATTTTGCATATCTTTTATATAAATCATCTTCTTCTATTTCTTTATTGATAATTTCAAATATATCTTCATATGTAATATTCTCTTTTTGTATATTTATTAAATTTCTAATCTCATTTTCATTTGCTTTTATTCTGTCTCTTATATACTCTAATGCATTTTTGGTTAATTCATATTGATTATTTAACCTATATTCTTTTGAAGCTTCTTTCAATTTATAAAAATTATTTTTCATCATTTGCATTTTCTCCTTTTCTTATCGTTCTTCTTAATTCATCAAGACCTTCTTCTTTTTCTCTTCCTCTTAATCTTTCTGTTTCTTGTACCCTGGTTAATAATTCATCTATCTTTTTCTCTTCTTCTTTTAAAACTTCTATTTGTGGCTCTATATATACTCCAAACATTTCTATATTCTCATTACTGCTAAAATAATGATATTGTATTCCTTTACCATTGTTTGAATAGATTAATCCTTTTTGTTTGTCATAAATTATCTCGTCTCCATTATCATCATATATTTTTACTAATCCTTTTATTAACATTCTCTTTATATTGATTAATGACGTATCTCTCGTTGCATCACAGTGAAAAGTTTTTCCAGCTTCTCCTTCTTCTATTAATAATTTATACAATGTTTTTGTAGCTTCTATTGTGGCTAATTTTACATTTCCTTGTGGTGCTTTACTTCCTGCCTCTGCATTCATTGCTCCTAGTATTGCTATATCTGATATTTCTACATTTCCTTCTTCATTTTCTCCATATATTAAATACCAATCTTGATTACCTCCTATTACTATTTTAGCTTCTTCTATTCTATAAATATTTTCTATATCTTCCATATTCTGTACTTTGCCATTTATAATTTGTTGTTCTTCTCTATATGCTTGTCTTTCTATATTTCTTATGATTTC
>CAYVCM010000146.1:0-2278 GCA_964449925.1 uncultured Clostridium sp. | reverse complement strand
GATGTATTATTTGTTAATTAGAACATATAGATAAAAAATTAGAAAATTACAATAATGTTAAAAGAATATATAGTATGGAAATTTAATAAGATTCATGCTATATATTTTTTTAACACTATATTAAATAAGTTTTTTACAAATTCTGTTAAAAAGATTGAATATATTTAAGAAACATGATACAATACAAATGTTCGGAAGGCGCAACTGAAAGTCAGAAGGAGGAATATATGAATAAATTGCAAGTATTAGAATATGAAATAAATACAAAAGTTATAAATGAAGAAGATTATGTGTCTCTAACAGATATTGCTAAAAAGGTTAATGGAGACGAGCCTAGATTTGTTATTCAAAACTGGATGAGAAATAAAGATACAATCGATTATTTAGGATTATGGGAGAAAATATATAATCCAAATTTTAACCGTGTGGGATTCGAGGCGGTTAAAAATGAAGCAGGAAGAAACAGATTCACAATGTCTCCATTAAAATGGATAAAATCTGTTGATGCAATTGGAATAATTTCAAAATCTGGAAAATATGAAGGAGGAACTTATGCACATTTTGATATTGCAATGGAATTTGCTAGTTGGATAAGTCCTGAATTTAAACTATACATAGTAACAGAATTTAAAAGATTGAAAGAAAAAGAACAAAGAGAACAGGGCTGGAATTTAAAGAGAACTTTATCAAAAATAAACTATAATATTCATACAGACGCAATAAAAAATAATTTAATACCAGAAGAAGTAACTCAAAGACAGATTAATATGATTTATGCAGATGAAGCGGATATCATTAATGTTGCATTGTTTGGAATGACTGCAAGAGAATGGAGAGAACAAAATTCTGATAAACAAGGAAATATTAGAGATTATGCAAATGTTGCAGAATTAGTATGTTTAGTTAATCTAGAAAATTTAAATTCTGTTTATATAAATGAAGGCATAAGTCAAAAAGTAATATTATTATAAAGTGCTTAGAGGATGGTGAGATTTATGAAAAATTGATTATTCAAAAGTTTCAGTATTCTTTAGAAAATAATAGTGAAAAAGAAAAGATAAAAGAAAAAATAATAGAAGCAAATAAAATTTTGATTGATGATTATGAATATAATGAATTAATAAAACTGCCAACATTAGGAAGCGCAATAGAACTTGAAGAAGATGATATAAAAATTGTCAATATGTTCGTAGAAGAGAATAGTATAAAAATAAATAAAGATTTTTTTGATGTAGGTGATGTTGGGTATTTTTATGTAATGCCAGGACGAGGTAACTATACAGGAACAAAAAAATCTATAGAAAAATATGAAATATTGAGTGAAATTATTGATGATGTAAAAGAATATTATCAAGTTTTGGAATACAAAAGAAATTTAAACAACTTATATTTTTTAGAGTTAGTTGTAAGTAATTTAGGAAATTCTCATGATGAATTAGTAGATGTAAGTATACAATTACCAAAGGATAAGCTTATATTAAGTGATGAATTTCCAATACCAGAATATGAATTTTTAGAAAAATTTAAAGGGAATATAATACCAACATTATATTCAATAAAAGAATCATATAATACTAGTAAGTATAGTACTGATAGTATTATAAATACTCAAAATCATATACCAACCCCATCTATACCTATTATACTAGGTACATATCGAGAATCGTATGAGTCATTAAAAGAAGATTATTTGAGTGAAATAGATGATTATTTTGATTATGAATTAATAGAACACAAAGATATGATCGTTCTAAAGCATTCACAAAAATTAATAAAAGCTAAAGAAAATTTACTTTTCCCATGTAGAATTTTTTTAAAAGAACCTATTGAAATAATAAAATATACTATCAGTAGTAAATTTAATGATAAAATTATAGAAGGAGAAATTAGTATTAAATAGTAAAACTAAAGTCAGGAAAGCGAGTGTTCACACATCGCCTACACACATTGAAGGGCAAGCCCTCAAGAGTTAATAAAAGAACAAAAATTTTAAGCAGATTTGATGTAAAAATTCACCAAATGAACCACTAAAAAATGCCTATAAGAAATTATGTGATATAACAAAAATAAAAGAAGGAACAATAAAAAATATTATTAATTGTTTATTAGAAAATAATATTATTGTAGAAACAACAGGATATAGTAGAAATCAAATTTTTACTTTCCAAAAATATACAGATTTATTTTTAAAATAAAAACTATAGGGCAAAAAAATCAAAAAAATTGACCTATAAATTATTTTGGGTCAAAAAAATTAAAAAATTTGACTTATAAAATT
>CAYVCM010000145.1:0-2367 GCA_964449925.1 uncultured Clostridium sp. | reverse complement strand
CCCCTGATTGCTAGCATATTAACTGTGAATAGTAACAACTAATCATAATAATTTTTTTTATACATATATTTAAATAACAAAATTTATTATAAAGAGGGTTTGTTATGTTTGTATATAATTTTAAAGTAAACGGAAGCAAAATGTTTAAATATTTTTTTACAGGTATTGTTTTACTTATTATTGCAATTCTAATATTTGTAAGTATTAAATTATTTACTGGAGCAAAAAACAATAAAAGTATTTCAAGCTGTTTACCTCAAAATAGTGTATCTACTATTTCTGCTCAAAATTATACAAATGTACTAAAAGCTGTCCATGAGAATATAGATGATTATGTTGGTGTTAAAATACAATTTACAGGGTATGTATATCGTGTATTAGATTTAACAGAAACCCAATTTATATTAGCAAGAGATATGATTATTTCTTCTGATTATCAGTATGTAATTGTTGGTTTTCTTTGTGAATATGAAAATGCACAAAATTTTGAAAATGAAACATGGGTTGAGTTAACTGGTGAAATTACAAAAGGCAATTATCATGGTGATATGCCAATTGTTGAAGTAACAGATATATATGAAGTTGATACTCCTAATGAAGAATATGTTTATCCACCTGATGAGACATATATTCCGACAAGTGGGATAATATAGAGTATTTTTTATTTACTTTACCGATAAAATGTGATATTATATATACATATTTTAAATTCGGAGGTAAATGGAAAATATGAAAGAAAATGAATTAATTTTAATCCTAGATTTTGGTGGACAGTATAATCAATTAATTGCAAGAAGAGTTAGAGAATGTAATGTGTATTCTGAAGTTGTACCATACAACATTTCTATCGAAAAAATCAAAGAAAAAAATCCAAAAGGTATTATTTTTACAGGAGGTCCTGCTAGTGTCTATGGAGAAGATTCTCCTAAATGTGCAGAAGGCATTTTTGACATAGGTATTCCTGTTTTAGGAATTTGTTATGGTATGCAATTAATGACTTATACTTTAGGAGGAAATGTATCAAGAGCAAACACAAGAGAATATGGAACAACTAAAGTAGAAATTGACAATACCTCTTCCCTATTTCATGGATTTGAATCAACAAATGATTTTTTAATGAGTCACACAGATTTTGTGTCTGAAGTACCAGCTGGTTTTAAAAATATTGGTTCAACAGGCCATTGCCCTAATGCTGCAATGGAAAATGCAAATAAAAAACTATATGGAATTCAATTCCATCCAGAAGTAAACTTATCTGTTAATGGAACTCAAGTTATTAAAAATTTCTTATTTAATATTTGCGGTTGCTCTGGAGATTGGCAAATTTCTTCTTTTGTAGAAGATAGTATTAAAACATTAAAAGAAAAAATTGGAGATAAAAAAGCTTTATGTGCTTTATCTGGTGGTGTAGATTCTTCTGTTGCTGCAGTCTTACTAAATAAAGCTATTGGAAAAAATTTAACTTGTATTTTTGTTGACCATGGACTACTTCGTAAAAATGAAGGCGATGAAGTCGAAGAAGTTTTTAGAAATCAATTTGACATTAATTTGATTAGAGTTAATGCTAAAGATAGATTTTTGGCTAAACTTGCTGGCGTTACAGATCCAGAAAGAAAAAGAAAAATCATCGGAGAAGAATTTATTAGAGTTTTTGAAGAAGAGGCAAAAAAGATTGGAACAGTAGATTTCTTAGTGCAAGGTACTATTTACCCTGATGTAATAGAAAGTGGATTAGGCAAAAGTTCTGTTATTAAAAGTCATCATAATGTTGGAGGACTTCCAGACTATGTAGATTTTAAAGAAATTATAGAACCTTTAAGAAATTTATTTAAAGATGAAGTTAGACAAACAGGATTAGAATTAGGAATACCAGAAAATTTAGTATTTAGACAACCATTCCCTGGTCCTGGATTAGCTATTAGAGTAATTGGAGATATTACAGATGACAAGCTAAATATTTTAAAAGAGGCTGATAGTATTTTTAGAGAAGAAATCGCAAATGCTGGTCTTCATAAATCTATTAATCAATATTTTGCAGTATTAACAAACTTAAAATCTGTCGGTGTTATGGGTGATGAGAGAACTTATGATTATACTATTGCTTTGCGAGCAGTAGAAACTACAGATTTTATGACAGGTGTATGGAGTAAAATTCCTTATGAAATCTTAGAAAAAATTTCTTCTAGAATTGTAAATGAAGTAAAACATGTTAATAGAGTTGTTTATGATATTACTTCTAAACCACCTGCAACTATTGAATGGGAATAAGATAAAAAAACATGTATTATTGATTTTATAATAATACATGTTTTTTATTTTATTGTATAGGAAAAATCGACTTTTATCTTGACCCTATATAAGATTTTT
>CAYVCM010000144.1:0-2399 GCA_964449925.1 uncultured Clostridium sp. | reverse complement strand
TTTCTTAGAGTTCAATACTTAAGGAAAATGCATAAAAGCCCAA
This sequence comes from uncultured Clostridium sp., assembly GCA_964449925.1. Taxonomy (GTDB): domain Bacteria; phylum Bacillota; class Clostridia; order TANB77; family CAG-508; genus CAG-269. The sequence continues at coordinate 2,356 of CAYVCM010000144.1, read as the reverse complement.
AAGCTTAAAATCAAAAGGATATAAGCAAAAATATTATAAACAAAAGAAAATTAAGAAAAGAGGTATGAAAAATGAAAAAAAGGGAAAAAGGAATTACATTAATCGCACTAGTTATCACAATTATTGTATTATTAATTTTAGCAGGTGTAACAATATCAACTTTAACAGGAGAAAATGGCATTATTACTAGGACAACTCAAGCTGCTGATAAAACAGGAGAAGCTAATGCAGAAGAACAGGTTCAATTAGCAGTAGCTGCTAGTATAGAGACAGATGGAAATATAAATAATGAAGATTTAAAAGATAATTTAAATAAAATAGAAGGAATAGAAGGCGTACCAGAAACAATAACAGATGATAGTTATCCATTAACAGTGACAGTAGATGGATATGAAGTAATGATTAATAAAAATGGGCAAACTAGTAAAACAACTGCAAGTACAGTAGAGGAAGCTAAAAATGAAAATGTTGTTTTTTCAGAAAATACACAAATAACAGATAGTTATGGAAATTATGTAGAAGTACCAGCAGGATTTAAAATTGCAAGTGATTCAGGAGATACAGTAAATGAAGGAATTGTTATCGAAGATGTAAATAATGGAGGAGCAGGGAATCAATTTGTTTGGATTCCAATAGGTGATATATATACAGATGAAGAAAGAACAGAAGAAAATAAGGTAACAATAGAATTGAATAGATATAGTTTTGCAAGTGATGGAACACCAAGTGTTTATACAGACTATTATGTTGAATATGAAAAAGATACAGATGATAGTTTATATGGAAATGCAATAGCAAAAGATTTAGAAGATTTCAAAGAAAAAGCAGTGCAAAGTAATGGATATTATATTGGAAGATATGAAGTTGGTATAACAGAAGATACACCAGTTGTGCAAAAAAACCAACAAGTATATAATAGCATAACACAAAAAGATGCTTCAGAAGTAGCACAAAATATGTATCAAAATAAAACATTTGAAAGTGATTTAATGAATAGTTATGCTTTTGATACAGCAATAGTATTTATACAAACATTTGGAACAGATGAATTTTCTAAAAAATATTCTGTGCAATCTGGACAAGATATAAACAATAGTATAAAAAATACAGGAATGTCACAACTATATTATAATGATAGCAAAGAAGATAAACAGTGTAACATATATGATTTAGCAGGAAATTGTGTGGAATGGTTAACGACTACATGTGCAAGGAATGAAAGAACTTTAGATCAAAGTGTGATTAAAGGTGGAACAGCACATGGATATTCTGTAATGGGAGGACCAGATAGTACATATAATGCAAATTTTTATTATACATATACACTTGATACTAGTCATGAAGATATTGGTTTTAGAATAGTTTTATATTTATAATAAATCAAAAAAGAGACATATATATGATAAGTTAAAATATTAGTTACTACTCAGCCTTAGTGCTGAAATAGTAACTAATATTTTAGTACAATATATTATAAAAAATGAATATTTGACTTCTCCATTTTTTGCATATATAATGAGAAAAGTAGCAAAAGTAAAATAAATATATATCTTTTAATTTTATAATTGTTTTAATTATTATTTTCAAACAATTCTTTAATATATAAATCTCTATTTCTTAATTCGTTATTTTTACCTTGTAATAAATTCTCAAAAAACATTATTAAATAATCAAATGTAGGATAAATTCCTTTTGGAATATTTCCATAATTACTTCTAACTAAAGCATTTCTAAAATATAAACTGTAATCTTTAAACATATCATTATTAACATTAAATCCCATACTATTAAGATACTTTTCGATAAATACTGCTGTTGTTCTTGTGTTGCCTTCTCCAAAAGGGTGTACTTGCCAAATACTTGAAGTAAATTTTGCAATATGTGTTATCAATTCATCTTTATTTAGTTTTGAATAATCAAAATCTTTTTCTTCTTTAAAATCATAATCAAAATAACTTTCTATATCTTGATAATTTACATATTTAACAGTATCTCCATTAAGGATATCTTCTTTTTTAGTAATATTGTAAGTTCTGTAATTGCCTGCAAAATCATAAATATCTTTAAATAAGTATTTATGAATATTTTTTAAAGTAATAGGACTAAAACCAAAACTCTTATCTTCTAACAGTTGAGCTATTCTTAAAGATACTAAATCACATTCTTTTTCTTTTTGAATGTTTATATCATTAGAGTCTTGCATTTCATAATATGCTTTTAACAAGTTTTCTACTTCATTATACTTTAATTCTCCATTAATATTTTTTTGAGATAGGTCTAATAAATATTTAGAAGGTTCTAAGTTATCAACCTTATTTAATCCAATGCCAGTATTCCAATATTCTTGTTTTTTTGT
>CAYVCM010000143.1:0-2418 GCA_964449925.1 uncultured Clostridium sp. | reverse complement strand
TTAAAAGATGATATAATTATGTTGAAATCTATTTTGGCACATAATGAGTAATATTTTAAGCAAGGAGGAAGAAATAAGTATGGAAAAGAAAAAAATAATTATAGGAGTCATCATTGCTGTTATACTAATTATTGCAATTATTGTAGGAATTGTTATTATAAACATGCCAAACCAAAAGCCAGAAGAAGTTTTAAATACTTATTTTTCATATATAAATGAACAGAATTATGAAGCAATGTATGAAGAAATAAGTGCATCATCTAAAGAAAATGTTAGTCAAGAAGATTTTATTACTAGAAATCAAAACATTTATGAAGGAATTGATAGTAGTAATATCCAAATACAAATAACTGAAATTACAAATGAAAATGGCAAGAAAAAAATATCTTATACACAAGAAATGATTACTTCAGCAGGAACAGTTAGTTTTGATAATGAAGTATATCTTGTAAAAGAAGATAAAAACTATAAAATCGAATGGTCTTCAACACTTATTTTTCCAGAATTAGAAGATGATTACAAAGTACGAGTAGAAACATTAAGTGGAAAAAGAGGAACAATATATGACAGAAATGGAAATGCACTTGCTTATGATGGCACAGTTGTACAAGTTGGTATTGTACCAGGAAAACTAGGAGACAATCAAGATGAAAGTATAAGTAAAATATCAGAATTAACAGGAGTATCTGTTGAAACCATAAACAATTATTTATCAGCATCTTATGTTCAAGATGATACATTTGTACCAATCAGAAAAATATCAGATAGTGATACAGAACTAAAAGAACAATTGCTAGAAATTTCAGGTGTTATGATTAATGACACAGAAGGAAGAGTTTATACTTTAGGAGAAGAAGCAGGACATTTGATAGGATATGTACAAACAATTAGTGAAGAAGAATTAGAAGAATATGCAGATGAAGGATATACTTCTACAAGTATAATTGGAAAATCAGGACTAGAACTAGCTTATGAAGATAGACTAAGAGCAAAAGATGGTGTTAGAATTTATATTATAGATGAAGATGGTAATGAAATTACGACAATAGCAGAACAAGAGCAAGAAGATGGAGAAGATATTACACTTACAATTGATAGTGATATACAAACAAAATTATATGAACAATTAAAAGATGATAATGGACTGTTTGTAGTAATGCAACCTGCAACAGGAGAATTATTAGCATTAGTTAGTACTCCAACATTTGATTCTAATGATTTCACATTAGGTATGACAACAGATGAGTGGAATACATTAAATAGTAATGAGGATAAACCTTTATATAATAGATTTCTTCAAAGTTATTGCCCAGGTTCTACATTTAAAGCAATAACAGGAGCTATTGGACTAACCACTGGAAGTATAACTGCTGATGAAGACTTTGGATATACAGGAACAAGTTGGCAAAAAGACTCTTCATGGGGAGATTATGAGGTTACTACATTAACAGCATATAGTGGAGCTAAAAATCTATTAAATGCTTTGATGTATTCAGATAATATTTATTTTGCACAAACAGCATTAAGAATAGGAACAAGCACATTTACAGAAAGCCTAGATAAGATAGGATTTAACCAACAAATAGAATTTCCATTAACACTAACAGCATCACAATATGCTAATGATGATGGAATTGACTCAGAAGGAAAACTTGCAGATACTGGATTTGGTCAAGGAAATTTATTAGTAAACCCAATTCATATGGCATCAATCTATTCAAGTTTTTATAATAATGGAGATATGATAAAACCATATATTGAATATAGAGAAGATAAAACACCAGAAATTTTAATAGAAAATGCATTTTCAGAAGAAGCTGCTAATACAATAAAAGAAGATTTAATACAAGTAGTAGAACAAGGTACAGCAACTGATATGAAAGTAGATGGTGTAACAATAGCAGGAAAAACAGGAACAGCAGAATTAAAAACAGATAGTGATGATACAGAAAGTGGAACATTAGGATGGTTTGATTGTTTTACAACTGATCAAGGAGAAAATGATATATTAGTAATTGGCATGATAGAAAATGTACAAGATAATACAGATGGTGGAAGTCACTATTTAATTAGTATGATAAAAACATTATTTGAGTAATAAATAATTAATTGACTCTGAACAATTAGCTAATATGTATAGTAAATTTCAAAATAACACTTGAAAATTTTAGAAATATATAGTAAAATAGGTATGTTGGAAAAACAACATACCTTTTACTTAGCTTATAGATAAGCACCAAATCATAGGCTCAGTTAAAGGAGAAAACAAAAATAGGAGGTGTAAACGATGACAAAGGAAAGAAAACAAGAAATCATTAACACATATAAAAGAGATGAAAACGACACTGGTTCACCAGAAGTACAAATCGCTCTTTTAACAGAAAGAATTAATGAATTAACAGAACACTTAAAAGTTCA
>CAYVCM010000142.1:0-2534 GCA_964449925.1 uncultured Clostridium sp. | reverse complement strand
AAAAGTTTGAAAAGTATAGTCTTTTCAAACTTTTTTTGATATAATGCAAAAAGATAAATTTATTGAACAGAAAACAATACGAAAATTTAAGTTATATAACTCAAAAATAGAAATTATTTATTCTATTCAATAAAAAATAACATTTAATGATGGAGGAAGAAAGATGTTAAAAAACAAAGAAGAAATAGAGGGGAAAAACGAAAGTTTAAACGATATTTTACATTCAAAATGGTTCTTTACAGTTGTAGCAATAATATTAATTGCCGTTTTCTGTGTTGCTCTAACACCTGTCACACTACAAAATGATACATATTACACTATAAAAATAGGTGAGCAAATTACTCAAACAGGTATTGATATGCAAGACCATTTTTCTTGGCATGAGGATTTAGCATACACATATCCACATTGGTTATATGATTTAATCACATATTATATATATGCAGGATTTGGAATGACTGGTATTTATGTAACAACTTGTATATTGAGTGTTATATTAGGAATTTCTGTATACATTGTAAATACAAAAATCACAAAAAATCAATTAGTATCATTTGTATTAACAGTTGTAGTTATGTACATGATAAAAAGTTATATTGCTGCAAGGGCACAACTTGTAACATTTATTTTATTTGTATGGATTATATATTGTATAGAAATGTTTTTAAAGAACAGAAAAATCCGATATGCTATTGCTTTGCTCGTGATGGCTACATTAATTGCAAATTTACATTGTGCAGTTTGGCCTTTTATATTTATTTTATTCTTACCATATATAGCAGAATATTTAATAGCATGGATTGCAGAAATCAGTATATATAGAAAAATAAACATAAAAATATTAAAAATAAGAATTCATTTATTAACAAAATCAGGAAAAAATGTTGATAAAAAAAGAAAATTAGAAGAAAAACTAAACAATATTATTGTTAAAAATGAAAAAATAAAAGTAAAAAGAGAAGAAGAACTAAAAAATCCATATAAAATAAGACTTAATAAAAATCCAAATGTTAAATGGTTAATTTTAGTTATGGTTATATGTGCTTTTACAGGTTTATTAACACCATTAGGAGATACTCCATATACATATTTATATAAAACATTAGAAGGGAATACAACAGAAAATATCAATGAGCATTTACCAATGACAATTGTAGATGAAACAGAGGCACTATCAGCTATTATAGTTATTTTAGCAATTTTAACATTTACAAAAACCAAAATCAAATTAAGTGACTTATTTATGATAACAGGCTTATGCTTTTTAATGTTAGCATCAAGAAGACAACTTACAATGTTTTGTTTAATTGGTGTACTAATTGTTAACAAAATGATATGTGCATTATTTGAAATATATACAAAAGATGGATTAAATAGATTAACACAAATTGTAACAGGTAAAGTAGGATATGCAGTAATTATTGTCTTTATGGTAGGATTAAGTTTCTATTTTTATGAACCAAAAATTAATGATGAATATATAAGTGAGTCTTCTTATCCAGTCCAAGCTTGTGATTATATTTTAGAAAATATAGATTTAGAAACAGCTAGATTTTATAATGAATATAATTATGGAAGTTATATGATTTATAGAGGAATACCAGTATTTATCGATTCTAGAGCAGATTTATATGCACCAGAATTTAGTGGGAAAGAGGATGATATATTTTCAGATTTTATTGATGTATCTAGTATAGGAAAATTCTATGAAGATATTTTTGAAAAGTATGGTATTACACATGTAATTACTTATAAAAATTCAAAGATGAATATGATTATAAAAGAAACAGAAGACCCTAATTATGAAAAGTTATACGAAGATAGCTATTTTACAATTTACAAAAGATTAAGTGCATAATTGTAGAAAAGAGGTATTTATGAAAAAGCAAGAGAAAAATAAGCGAAAGAATTTCTATATAATGATTGTTATAATAGTATTTTTTATAATATTTATAGATCAATTATCAAAATTTCTTATAATAGAAAATGAAGAAACATCAATCCTATCTGGCAATATTATATTGAAACAAGTAGAAGCTTCTGATAGTGGTGAAGATGAAACAGCTAAAGGTGTTACTATAATAACTAATATATTAATACTTGGAATTGTCTTAAAAATTATAGGAAGTAATAATCAATTTGTTAATAACAAAATAAAAATATTACTTAGCTTTCTATTTGCAGGTGGAGCTAGTAATCTTATTGATAGATTATTTAGAGGAAATATTATAAATTTTATAAATATTGGAAAATTTCCATCATTTAATATAGCATACATATTTATTCTAATTGGATGGATTTCGTTTGTAGCTATGTTTGCCTCTTTTTCATCAAAAGAACTGACAAATAAAAGTAGAAGAAAAAAATAGATAGTGACAAAAAATCTGACGAATAATATCTTAATGAAAGGATGCAGTATATGAAGCAATTTAGAGTAGAAAATGAAAGTAGTAGAATAGATGTCTATTTAGCAGAGAATTTAAAAGATACATCAAGAGTGACAATTCAAAGACTTATTTCTAACGGAAAAGTAT
>CAYVCM010000141.1:0-2547 GCA_964449925.1 uncultured Clostridium sp. | reverse complement strand
GGATTACAAAGTGGAAGTTTTGATTAAAAACATAAAGGAGGATTTGTTATGCACATGGCAGATGCTATGATAAGCCCTGCTGTTGGTGCTACAATGTATGTAGCAAGTGGACTTTCAGTAGCTTATTCAATACATAAATTAAGAAAAGAAGATAATTTAAGCAAAAAAATACCTACAATGGGAGTAATGGGAGCATTTGTATTTGCAACACAAATGGTTAATTTTACAATACCAGGAACAGGATCATCAGGACATTTATGTGGAGGATTATTATTATCAAGTATTCTCGGACCCTATGCTGGATTTCTAAGTATGATAGGTGTTTTATTAATACAATGTTTATTTTTTGCAGATGGTGGACTTTTAGCACTTGGGGGAAATATATGGAATATGGCATTTTATGGGTGCTTTATAGGTTCTCTAATATGGAAATTCATAATGAAAAAAGGAATATCAAAGAAAAAGATTATATTAGCTTCAATATTAGGTTCAGTTTTAACATTACAAATGGGAGCATTTTCAGTAACACTTGAAACAATGTTATCTGGAGTTACAGAATTACCATTCGGAACATTTGTGGCATTTATGCAACCGATTCATTTAGCAATAGGGCTAATAGAAGGTTTAATAACTGCTACAGTATTATGTTTTGTTTATGAAGCAAGGCCAGAAATGTTATGGAATAGTAATAAAACTGAAAGCATAGAAAAAACAAATAGATTTTCTTATAAAAAAACAATTGCAATTCTTGCATGTCTATTTGTAATAATAGGTGGTGGAATTTCACTTTTAGCATCATCAAACCCAGATGGACTAGAGTGGTCAATAGAAAAGATTACAGGTAATACAGAGGTTGAAAGTACAGAAGATTCAGTATATGAAACAGCACAAGAAATTCAAGATACAACATCGTTTTTACCAGATTATACTTTTAAAGATACAGAATCTACTTTAGGAACATCACTATCTGGAATAATTGGATCATGTATCACAGTATTATTTTTAATTGTTGTAGGTTATGTAGTTAAATTAACAAGAAAAAAGGAAGCAAAAGTAAATGAACAAAATATCTAATGCAATTAAAGAAGTGCATTTTGTTGACGATATGGCAAATGAAAATAAAGTTTTAAATAAAATCCATCCATTTGTAAAATTAGCAATAACAATAATGTATATAATTTTGTTAACATCTATAAATAAGTATAATTTAATAACAACTTTGACAATGGGAATATATTTGTGGCTAGTTAGTTTAGTTGGTGAAATATCTATAACTAGATGCTTTAAAAGACTTAAGATTATATTTTTATTGTTAATTGTATTAGGAATTGCAAATCCTATTTTAGATAGAAATATTATTACATACGTTGGAATTATACCAATTACAACTGGTATGATTTCAATGCTTACATTAATTTTAAAGGGATTTTTTACTGTTATTGCATCTTACTTTTTAATTACTACTACATCTATTGAAAGTATATGTTATGCTTTAAGTATAGTTCATATACCTAATATTCTAATTACAATAATTATGCTAATTTATAGATATATTATTGTGTTTTTAAAAGAAGTAGAAAGAATATGGACTGCATATCATATGAGAGCACCAAATCAAAAAGGAGTAAATTTTAAAGCATGGGGAAGTATGATAGGAAGTCTTATGATTAGAAGTATTGACAAGGCACAAACTGTTTATCAAGCAATGGAGCTTAGAGGCTTTAATCCAGAAACATTTTTTGTTAAAGAACAAAAATTTAATAAAAATGATTGTATATTCTTAAGTTTAGGAATATTGTTATTAATAATTATTAGATGGATACCACTTTTTGAACTAATTGGAAATATATTTGTATAGGAGTTTAAAATAAAATGATAGAACTAAAAGATGTAAGTTTTGCATATGAAGGTAGTGATAACAATGTACTTTCAAATATAAATATAAAAATAAATGATGGTGAGAGCATTGGAATAATAGGAGCAAATGGAGCAGGAAAATCTACAATTTTAAAGTTAATTGTAGGATTAGAGCTAAAATTTCAAGGAGAAATATTTGTTAATGAAATAAAAGTAGAAAAGAAAAATTTACAAGAAATAAGAAAGAAAATAGGTTATGTGTTCCAAGATAGTGAAGCTCAGCTATTTATGCCAACTATATATGAAGATGTTTCATTTGCACCTAAAAATTATGGATTTTCAAAAGAAGAAGTTCATAAAAGAACAATGGAAGCATTAAAAAGTGTAGGTATAGAAGAATTAAAGGATAAACCAATATATCATTTATCTGGAGGTCAAAAAAAACTAGCATCAATTGCTACAGTATTATCTATGAATCCAGAAATATTAATTTTTGATGAACCAACTGTTGCACTTGATCCCAAAAATAGGAAAAGATTTATTGAAGTTTTAAACTCTTTAAATACTTCCAAAATAATAACATCACATGACTTGGATTTAATTTATGACACTTGTGAAAAAACGATTTTAATAGCAAATGGAAAAATTATAAAAATAGGTATGTCAAAAGATATTTTGCATAATAAAGAA
>CAYVCM010000140.1:0-2549 GCA_964449925.1 uncultured Clostridium sp. | reverse complement strand
ATGATGTAGTTGTTGCAACACCAGATATGATGGGTGTTGTAGGAAGATTAGGAAAGGTATTAGGACCAAAAGGATTAATGCCAAATCCTAAATCAGGAACAGTTACAATGGATGTAACAAAAGCAATCCAAGAAATTAAATCAGGAAAAGTTGAATATAGATTAGATAAAACAAATATTATTCACCTAGGTTTTGGAAAAGTTTCATTTGGAGCAGATAAATTACTTGAAAATTATGAAACAATAATTAATGCAATTATTAAAGCAAAACCAGCAGCAGCAAAAGGTCAATATATAAAAAGTGTAGCCATTGCAAAAACAATGGGACCAAGTCTATTTATTGATCAAAAATAAAAAAGCTATAAATTATAATTGTTAGCCAAAGACAGTAGGCATTTATTATAAGTCCTACCGAGGTTAAGTAAAGAAGTATATAATGGATATATACACGCTTTATATTCTCGGTATGGATATAAAGCGTGTTATTATTTTAAATCAATAGATTTATGATATATATTTATTTATTGGGAGGTGAAAATAAATGGCAAGTGAAAATATATTAAAACAAAAGAAAGAAGAAGTAACAAAATTAGCAGAAAAAATGAAAGAATCTAAAATTATACTTTTAACAGATTACAGAGGAATTAATGTAACAGATGTAACAAACCTAAGAACAGACTTAAGAAATGCAAATGCAACATATAAAGTTATAAAAAATAACATTACTAGAAGAGCATTGGCTGAGTGTGGTATTGAAGGATTAGAAGACCAATTAATAGGTCCAACAGCAGTTATTATGAGTGATGATGACTATTTAGCACCAGCAAAAGCAATTTACAAATTCAGTAAAGATAATGATTATTACAAAATAAAAGGTGGTGTTATTGAAGGTAAAGTTATGACAGCAGAAGAAATAATTACATTAGCAAAATTACCATCAAGAGAAACATTATTATCTATGCTTGCAGGAGCTTTACTTGGAAATATTTCAAAAGTTGCAGTAGCACTTGATCAAGTAAGAATACAAAAAGAAGCTGGAACTGAAAATGTAAAATCTGAAATACCAGCAGAAGCACCAGCTGAAGCATAATTATCAATAAGAGTAGTGAACTTATATCACTAAAAAATATTTAGGAGGAATTTAAAATGGAAAAAATAGAAAAATTAATTGAAGAAATCGACAGCTTAACAGTTGTTGAATTAGCTGATTTAGTAAAAGCTATTGAAGAAAAATATGGAGTATCTGCAGTAGCAGCAGCTGCACCAGCAGCTGGAGCAGTTGCTGGAGGAGAAGCAGCAGCTGAAAAATCATCTTTTGATGTTGTATTAGCAGAAGCAGGAGATCAAAAAATCAAAGTTATAAAAGTTGTTAGAGATGCAACAGGATTAGGATTAAAAGAAGCTAAAGAATTAGTAGATGGAGCACCAAAAACAATAAAAGAAGGAGTTTCAAAAGAAGAAGCAGAAGATTTAAAAGCTAAATTTGAAGAAGTTGGAGCAGTTGTTGAATTAAAATAATTTGCTTCATAGAAATTATATAAAATTATATTAAATAAAAAATTGCACAGTAATTTTTCTGTGCAATTTTTTGTGTCAACAAAGTTTTATATACTTTTCTTTAAAAATCAAAAAAATTATTCTTCAGTAAGACTGGAAAAAAATATAAAGATATAATATAATGTAAATGTAAAAAAATAAGGAGGAATGTTATGAAGTATATAGGGATTATAGTCGCTATGGATGAGGAAAGAGAAGAGATAATAGACTTAATGACTAATAAAGAAATAAAACAAATTTATAATTTACGATTTATTACAGGAAATATAAAGGAAAGAAAGTGTGTGCTGATAAAAAGTGGTATTGGTAAGGTAAATGCAGCAAGAACTACTCAAATTTTAATAGATAATTTTGATTTAGAGTTTGTAATAAATGCTGGTGCTGCTGGTGCTGTTAATCATCTGTTAAATATTGGAGACATAGTTATTGCCAAACATGTTGTACAACATGATTTTGACTTAACAGCTTTTGGACATAGTAAAGGGTACATTACAGGTGTAGGAGACAAAGTTATATGTGATAGAGGATTAGTATCTGCATTTGAAAATATGATAAAAAATATGGATGAAAGAATATATAATATAAAGATGGGAATTGTAGCTTCTGGAGATATATTTTGCACACAAATTGAAATGAAAAATAAAATAAATGCAAAATTTAATGCAGATGTTGTGGATATGGAATGCGCATCTGTTGGACAAGTATGTTATCTAGATAATATTCCTTTTATTAGTATTAGATGCATATCAGATATTCCAGATGGAAAGAATGAGAATACATTTAATGAAAATTTGAAATTAGCATCAAAAAGATGTGCAAATATTATAAACGAATTTTGTTCTTAAAGAAGAAAAATTTTGTATATATTGTATAATTAATACAGAAATTGCAAATAATGAGTAGAAATAGAAAGGAGTGATTTTTTGGATAGAAAAATAAAAGTATTACAATATGGTACAGGAAAAATGAGTGTATATACAATGAGATATGTAT
>CAYVCM010000139.1:0-2608 GCA_964449925.1 uncultured Clostridium sp. | reverse complement strand
AGGGAGTATTAAAATGAACAACCAAAACATTAGAAATATTGCAATAATAGCACATGTAGACCATGGAAAAACAACATTGGTAGATGCTATGTTAAAACAAAGTCATGTATTTAGAGAAAATGAACAAGTAGCAGAAAGAATTATGGATTCTAACGATTTAGAAAAGGAAAGAGGAATCACAATACTTTCTAAAAATACATCTGTTATGTATAATGATATCAAAATTAATATTGTAGATACACCAGGACATGCTGATTTTGGTGGAGAAGTAGAAAGAGTACTAAAAACAGTTGATGGAGTACTTTTATTAGTTGATGCTTTTGAAGGAGCAATGCCTCAAACAAGAGAAGTATTAAAAAAATCATTAGCTTTAGGGTTAAAACCAATTGTAGTTATTAATAAAATTGATAGACCAGGTGCGACTCCAGAAAAAGTTGTAGACCAAGTTATAGAATTGTTTATTGAATTAGATGCAAATGATGAACAATTAGATTTTCCTGTTGTATATGCTTCTGCGAAAAATGGAATTGCAAAAATGGATTTGAATGAAGAAACAACAGATTTACATTGCTTATTTGAAACAATTGTGAATACTATACAAGCACCAAACTGTGATGAAGAAGGACCAGCGCAAATGTTAGTTTCTAACATTGATTATGATGATTATGTAGGAAGAATTGCAGTAGGAAGAGTTGAAAGAGGTATTATAAAAGTAGGGATGCCAGTAGCAATTTGTGGAAAAGAAGATAAAATTTCACAAGGTAGAATTGCTAAAGTATATACACATGTTGGTTTAAATAAAGTAGAGGTAGAAGAAGGAAAAGCAGGAGATATTATTGAACTTGCAGGTTTATCAGATATTAATATTGGAGATACGATTTGTGATTTTAATCATCCAGAAAAAATACCATTTGTTGATATTGATGAACCAACTGTATCAATGACATTTAGTGTTAATAATGGACCATTTGCAGGAAAAGAAGGACAATTTATTACATCTCGCCATATTCGTGATAGATTATTTAAAGAATTAGAAAGAAATGTATCTTTAAGAGTAAAAGAAACAGATTCACCAGATTCTTTTGAAGTATCTGGAAGAGGAGAACTACATTTATCAGTATTAATCGAAACTATGAGAAGAGAAGGATTTGAATTATTAGTATCTCGTCCAAAAGTTATATTTAAAGAAATAGATGGTGTAAAATGTGAACCAATTGAAGATTTAGTAGTAAATGTTCCTGATGATTGTGTTGGAAATGTTATTGAAAAGTTAGGAAGAAGAAAAGCAGAAATGGTAAATATGGAACCAGCAGAAGATGGACATACAAAAATAGAATTTAAAATTCCATCAAGAGGATTAATTGGATATAGGACAGAATTTTTAACAGATACAAAGGGAGAAGGAACAATGAATCATATATTTGATTCATACCAAGAATATAAAGGAGATATTCAAGCTCGTGTTAGAGGAACTATTGTTGCATTTGAAGCAGGAAAATCTGTAACATATGGATTATATAATGCGCAAGATAAGGGAGAATTGTTTATCGGACCTGGTGTAGAAGTTTATGAAGGAATGATTGTTGGATTAAATTCAAGGGGAGAAGATTTAGCAATTAATGTATGTAAAGAAAAACACTTAACAAATACAAGAGCATCTGGTTCAGATGACGCATTACGATTAGTACCACCAATTCAAATGTCATTAGAAAAAGCAATTGAATTTATTCAAGATGATGAATTGGTAGAAGTAACACCAAAATCAATTAGATTGAGAAAGAAAATATTAGATACAAAAGAACGAGAAAGAGCAAATAGAAATAAATGATGGAGTGAAAAAATATGTCAAGAATTATTAGAGGATTAGCAGCTGAAAATGCATATAATGATGTAAAAAGGAAAAAGAAAATGGAAAACAAAACATGCAATCAAGATATTGAAAATAGAAAAGAACTTGTTAAAAAAGTAAATGAATTGATGAAAAATGGAAAAAGTTTTGATGAAGCAGTAGATTGTATTATGGATGACGAAATTATGCAAGCATTTGATTATTGGACAAAAAATAATTTAGATGTAAAACAATGTATTGCAAACTTAGTAAAATCATATACAAATACGAAACTACTAAAAGGACAAGAAAGATAATGAATAAGCAAGAATTAGAAAATATAAAACAAAAAGCATTGGAAGAAAATATTCCAATTATTATGGACGAAACATTAGAAGTAATTGAAAAATATTTAATTAAAAACAAGCCAAATAGAATACTAGAAATAGGTACAGCAGTTGGATATTCTGCAATTTGTTTCACAGAATTCTTAACAGAAAAAGGTATAATTGATACTATTGAAAGAGAAACAGACAGAGTAAAAGAGGCAAAAATAAATATCAAATTGGCAGAAGTGGAAGATAAAATAAACATATATGAAGGTGATGCAGTAGAAATATTACCAACACTAAATAATAAATATGATGTTGTGTTTATTGATGCTGCAAAAGGAAAATATCCATTTTTCTTAAAAGAGTCTTTAAGAATGATTAATAAAGGTGGAATTATATTTGCAGATAATATTTTGTACAAAGGTTATGTTATGAGTGATTATAACAA
>CAYVCM010000138.1:0-2636 GCA_964449925.1 uncultured Clostridium sp. | reverse complement strand
TTTTCTTCTTTTTTCTCTATTCCTTCACCTTTTTCAAATCTAGCAAATTCTACAACTTCTGCATCTTTTTGTTTTAATAATTCAGATACTTTCATGTTAGTGTCTTTTACAAATAATTGATCAACTAAACAAACTTCTTCAAAGAATTTTCTAATTCTTCCTTGTACAATTTTTTCTGCTATTTGTTCTGGTTTTCCTTCATTCATTGTTTGTGCTTTTAAAATTTCTTTTTCTTTTTCAACTCTTTCTGCTGGTACAGATTGTTCATTTAAGTATTCTGGTCTTGCTGCTGCAATTTGCATACATAGGTCTTTTGCTAGTTCTTTATCACCTTTTGTCATATTTATTAAAACTGCTATTTTTCCATCACCATGTATATATTTTTCTATTAGTCCTTTTGATTCAAATCTTGCAAATCTTCTAATACTTAAATTTTCACCAATTGTTGCTATTTTTTCAACTAATGTTTCATTAACTGTTTTTCCAGATTCAAATGTAGCTTCTTGGTTTAATAAATCTTCTACATCTTTTGGATTTTTTTCAACAACTTGTTTTGCTACATTCATAACAAATGTTTTAAACTCTTCGTTTTTAGCAACAAAGTCTGTTTCTGAATTAACTTCTACAATAGCTCCTACTTTTCCATCTTCTGAAATATATGCTTCTACTAATCCTTCTGCTGCTACTCTTCCTGATTTTTTAGCTGCTTTTGCAATTCCTCTTTCTCTTAATAATTCAATTGCTTTTTCCATATCTCCATCTGTCTCTGTTAAAACTTTTTTGCAGTCCATCATTCCTGCACCTGTTTTTTCTCTTAATTCTTTTACTAAGCTAGCTGTTACCATTATAAACTCCTCCTTATTTTATTATTTTAATTAAATAGAATTATAAAACTTTTTTGATTTATTTTTAATTCTATATTTAATAAAAGAATAGAGCAGAAAAGCCCTACTCTTCTTTATTATATACTATAAACTAATATTATTCTTTTTCTTCGCTACTTTCTGTTTCTGCCTTTTCATTATCTTCTTCTTTTTCTTCTTCATTTGCTACAACTTCTTCTATTGTTGTAGGTTCTTCAGTTATTTCTTCTTGTTGTTCTTCTTCAGCTATTTCAAGGCTTTCTCCTTGTTTTCCTTCGATAACTGCATTTGCCATAACATCTGCAATTAGTTTTACTGCTCTTATTGCATCATCATTACCTGGAATTGGGTAATCTAATTCTTCTGGATTACAGTTTGTGTCTACTAAACCTATTACAGGTATATTTAATTTTTTAGCTTCTAAGATAGCAATTCTTTCTTTTTTAGGATCTACTAAGAAAATAACTCCTGGTAGTTTGTCCATTTCTTTAATTCCACCTAAGTTTCTTTCTAGTTTTTCCATTTCTTTCTTTAATAGAATTACTTCTTTTTTAGGTAATACTTCAAATGTACCGTCTTGTTCCATAGTTTCTAATTCTTTTAATCTTTGAATTCTTTTTTGAATAGTATCAAAGTTTGTTAGCATTCCTCCTAACCATCTTTGATCAACATAGTACATTCCACATTTTAATGCTGCTTCTTTTACACATTCTTGTGCTTGTTTTTTTGTTCCTACAAATAGAACTGTTTTTCCTTCCTCAACTTGTTCTTTTAAGAAAGCATATGCTTCATCAAGTTTTTTAGAAGTTTTTTGTAAATCAATAATATGGATTCCATTTCTAGCTTGGAATATATATTCTGCCATTCTAGGATCCCATCTTCTTGTTTGATGTCCAAAGTGAACACCTGCTTCAAGTAATTGTTTCATTGCAACTACTGCCATTTTTAATTCCTCCCTTTTTGTTATTTCTTCCATAGAGTTCTTGGTTTTTTAGGACCATTATTAAATTGGCACACCCCTTAAAACTCACCCTATGTGTTTAATACGCTAAATATTGTACCATGTTTTTCCATTAAAATCAAGTATTTTTCAAAAAAATGTCTCAAAAAGAAACGTCCCCAATGAGACATTTTAATGCAACTTTTTTTCTTTTTCTATAAGTCTAGCAATTTCTTCATTGTAAGTTAATTCATCAATTTCCCCATCGTCTAATAATTGTTTCCACTCTTCAAGTTCTTTTTCTATTTTTTCTATTTTCTTTTGATTTTTATTAGTTATATATTCATTTTGTTCATTTTTCTTTCCATAATACCATTCTGTGTTTTTTACTCTCTTTTTGTTTGTTTTTTCTCTAAATTCATTTCTATAACTTTCATTATTACTTATAATTTTCTGACCACCCTTCATGTACATGCCACATTCTGGAAACAAAACAAAAATATACAGACCTGAAGGTGTTATAAGTTCTACAATTATTGCACCTAATCCCCATAAATATCCTGGTAATACTGCTGGTTGTTGTGTAGAATTTATCAATATCATAACAATGGAACCAATTGCTAATAACAACTGTGTTCCACCAAGGATTAGAGTGAATATTGGATAATAACCATATCCTACACTTTCACCTCCATTAAGTATTGTGTTTACATTTGTAAATGCTTGCATAAAAATTAAAATTGTATATATAATTTTTGCTGCACCTACGCCAAAAAGACCATAGCCAAAAAATTGATTTACTGCTCTTAAACTCATTATTTTATTCCCCTTTT
>CAYVCM010000137.1:0-2669 GCA_964449925.1 uncultured Clostridium sp. | reverse complement strand
AAGGGATAATGAATGAGATTAGGAATAAAAAATTTTGCAAAAATTAAAGATGCAGATATTATTATTGATGGTATAACTGTAATTGCTGGAGAAAATAATACTGGGAAAAGTACGATTGGAAAAATATTATTCGCACTATTCAATTCTTTATCTAATGTAGAAGAAAAAATATTTGAAGAACGGTTAAAGGAAATAGAAAGAACAAATAGAATAATTATACAAAATAATATTTCGGATATTACTGCATCCAGAAGTATGGTATCACGTTCTGCATTAAATGTTGCAAGAAAAATTAGCATGCAGATTAGAAAAAAATTAAATTTTAATGAAACCATTTCAGATGAAAATCTTCTTTCCCTTGTAGAAAAAGCAATAAAGTCATGGTGGACAGTAACGGAAAATGGTAAATATAATGAGCTGATTAGTGCAACTGAACAAATTTATAATAATACTAAAGAAATATTAAATTTGCCAGAAGAAACAATAGTTTTAGAAATTGTATCAAGGTATTTTAATAGGGTATTTCATTCTCAGATTGAACCCCTGTTATCTGGGGAAAATTTTGGTTCAGAAGTGATATTAAATATTAAGGGGAAAGAGGAGAGATTATTTTTTGAGAATAGTTACTGTAGTAAATTTATAGATAATGTAAAAATAATGCATAAAGCTATATACATTGATAATCCGTTCGTTATAGATGAGTTGTCTAGATTCAGATATAGTGCAATGAATCCTATGAATGAGTTACTTATAGATTTATTAACTAGCAAATCTCAAGAAGGGGTTATGGATGGAGTAATTGAATCTGTCAGAATAAAAGAAAAACTAAATGATATTTATAAAACATTGCAAAGTGTTGTTGATGGAGAAATCTTGCTTAATCAAAGCAATGAAGAATATTATTTGAAAAATAATGAGTTTGATGAACCAATCTCATTCCATAATTTATCTACAGGAGTGAAATCTTTTGTAATATTAAAGATGTTATTGGAACAAGGCTGTCTTAGAGACAAGGATGTAGTGATTTTGGACGAACCAGAAATTCATTTACATCCGCAATGGCAAATTGCCTATGCAGAATTGATTGTTTTGTTGCAAAAACATTTTGATTTATCTGTAGTTGTAACTACGCATAGCCCATATTTTGTGGATGCACTTAATTTGTATTCTTGTAAATATGGAATTGATGAGAAAGTTAATTATTATTTATCAACAAACAGTGCAAATGCGGTAACAATGGAATGTGTTACTGATAAAATTGATTTAATATATAAAAAAATGGTTTCGCCTATTCAAATATTAGATACTCTAAGATACGAATTGAACAATAATTGAAAGGAAATATAATGACTGAAGAGGTAATAGACAAACTCCCAAAACAATTGGGAAAATATATTTGCACATTAAAAAGTGCATCTATGGACACTACCAATAGGAAGTCAATGTGTGAAAGTTCTATTAAAGTTGTACATTTTGATAAAGTGCCTAATGAATATTCACGTGGAAAGGGATGGAATGGAGTTCCAAAATCCAATGATGCGTTGTATATTGATATGGAAGGAAAATGGTATTTCATTGAATTTAAAAATGGTAAGATACAGAAAGATGAAATATATAGGAAATTATACGATAGTTTAATAATGCTTATGGAGTGGAATATTGTTCCCAGTTTTGAGTTTATTAGAAAGAATGTTAACTATATTTTGGTGTATAATGGTGAAAAATATGTCTCTAAAGCCCTTGAAGAAAATTATAAATATTTTATGAAATTAGCTCAACAAGAAGAAAGGCTTTTTGGCATAGAAAAATTTGAGGGTTATTTATTTAATGAAACACATACGTATACACAAAGTTTATTTGAAAATAACTTTATCAAACTTAAAGAAAAAGAAGAGAGTAGAACATGATAACTGGCTAAATTTAACGTTGTTCCCAGCTATATAATTGATCATGTGGACAAAATTGTTTCAGGATTATAACGGAAACAGGAAGAATTAATGTTAATTATTGGGCATGGGATGGAAGATATATTGGAAGATGTTTAGGAGATTATCTTTATTCAAAAAATAGTGATCCATTAGGAATATTTTATGGAGATGAACTTATGATTTTTTGGAAAATATATTGGTGAGATTAGAAATCGAAATAGGACTATTGTAAACAAAAGCTGCAAGAGTAAGCGAAAATCTAGTAGATGTAAGCCATGTGGAAAATGTGGATGTTCGTATAGTGATTATGTGGGGTATACTTTGCTGTGTGGATATGAAGACTTTAAATTTGAATAAAAAACTATTTGTTATGAGAGTGCAAGAAAAAGGAATATGGAGAGTTGTTGCACAGTAGTTGTAAAGAGGCGTCCGCAATCGTACTTACTCTTCCACAGTTTGTAACGTATTTGCAACAAATTGTATATTACGGTGAAAATGGTTCTTCCGCAATTATCCGTTTTTCTCTTGCCTCATATAACGCAGTTTTGCTTCCAGTAATTCTCTATTACATTTACCATACATAGTACGCTTTATCATTTTGAGCCTGCTATTGGTTCCCTCTACAAAACCATTACTATAATCATAAGCCACTGCATTTTCAACGGCATCCAAGTCATTCTCCAAACCTTTACTATGAAACACAACTTTCCGGGCAGCCAAAAAAAGCGCAGACTGCCCCTA
>CAYVCM010000136.1:0-2813 GCA_964449925.1 uncultured Clostridium sp. | reverse complement strand
TCATTTTTCTCAAATTTATATTTTTGAATTTTCATACACGTCACTTGCCTTTTTTATATAATGTATATTAAAAATTTTTCTTTTACATTCCTTTTAATTTATTTAAAAAACAAAAAGCAAGAAAAAAAACTAGATTTCTCTAACTTAGTTTCTTGCTTTCAATTTTTTATATTAAGATAATATCATCTTGTTTCTTATACGTCAATGAATGTTTTTTGAAACAATTTTGAAATTTATATCTTGAACATAAATAATATTTTTATATAATTTATAAAATACACTATGTGTATGTTTAGTACATTTAATGTATTTTATAATATTAGCAATGTATTTAATTTATAATTCTGTTGTTTGTTATCTGCCTCAGCTTAGTTATATCAAGTGTTTTATCACATTTTTGCTATTCTGTGCTTTCTCTGTATTATTTTAACTTTTACAGAGGTCTAGAAAACTTGTTTTTCTATGTATTTGCGAGATACACTCTGTATCTCTTTCCTGCCTTTTAGATTTCATTTTTATAGATTATCTTTTATTTCTGGAAATAAATCATATAAGTTATAGCCTAATAAACTATCAAAATATTCCTTTAATTTATATGTTTCTTTAATATGATAAATAAGCCCCTCGTCTAATCATAATATCTATTAATCTTTTATCAATTGTAAAAACTTTACTATCTTGTGGACACATTAAGTCACATAAATTTATTAATTTTTCTTCTATTGTGTATTTATGTTTTTTTATAAATTCTGCTATAAAAGTTTTATCATCTGGATTTGGAACTCCTCCAGCCGTGCAAATAATATCATTATTCACTTTTTCTCTTTAAGAAATGTTCTAGTTCATAAATTGATGTTCTTAAATTTGATGCTACATTTTTGCAAGGTATGATAGTTAGTATATTCTCCATCATTTCTTCCAGTTATAATATATATTTCATGTCCATCTTCTTTTAATTTTTTTATATAATAAGAGGCATCTTCTATTGGCTTTAACTTTTTTGCAAAATTTTCAATATTTTTATTATAAAAACGTTTTTCTTCTTCATCTGTCCAATCAAACATTCCTATTCTTAAATATTCTGGATTTTCATTTATAATTCCTGTATTTCTTAATTCTTTATCATGCTTTAAATATTCTTTTAATAATACATCGCCAAAATTAGATATACAATTGTCTATATCAATTCCTATTTTCATTTTATATTTCCTCTTCTTCTACATCATTTGCTTATTGACAAAATGCCTTATATTTCTCTTTTTAGTCATTAAAATATTTTACTAAGAAGTATTTTGTAAGTTTAGGTTCTTCTTTGTTTTTCCTTACAAATTCAACTTCATATCCACATTTTTTATAAAACTCAGGAGCTTGAAAATCATATGTAGTTAAATTTATATTTTCAAATCCTTTATCTCTAAAATAATTCTCTACTGTTTCTATTAGTTTACTTCCTATATGTTTATTACGATATTCTTCCAATATAATTAAATCTCCTATATGCACTTCCTTATAATATGAATGTCCTGTTATTATACCGATAACTATATTATCTTCTCTTGCAACAAAATTAAATGGTGTATAGTTACATTTTACATCATTTTTTATTGCATATTTATTGAATTCATCACCTATTAATTTATATAAATTTTCATCTAAATTTTCAATATATTCAATATTTAACATCGTTTTATACTCCTAATTAATTTTCACTACTTTCTATTAATCTATCAAAATCAGATTTGTATAATTTATCTTGTACAACTCTGTACTTTTCAAATTCTGTTAGTGCTTTTTCTTTTGCAATTTCATGAGATATTTTACCTGCATCTTTTAATACATCTCTATCATCTGATAATAAATATTTATCTATTCTATTTGCCCAGTCTTCCATAGTCATTGGAATATTTCTTTTTGCTCTTGCTTCCGCTAAATCTAAGAAAGCTGAAACAATAAGTTCTAATTGTTCTAGTTCTTCTTTCTTTAAGTAATTTTTAGCAATAACTACATCTGTTTCTAATATTTTACCATTTGGAGAGTTTTTCCAATTAGTTAAGTTCATATGTTCTTTTGTATGGTCTGCTCTATTATAAATTATCTCTGCTGCTGTTTGATGAGTTACTGAATAGTGCATTTTATTTTGGACTTTTTTAAAAAATTTGATTGTTGTAGGAGATTTACTATCATAATCGATAGATGTTGCATATATATCTGTTATTTTTTGGTAAAATCTTCTTTCTGATAATCTTATTTCTCTAATTTCTGCAAGTAATGATTCGAAATAATCTTCATCAAAAAATGTTCCATTTTCCATTCTTTTTTTATCT
Source organism: uncultured Clostridium sp. (assembly GCA_964449925.1). GTDB lineage: Bacteria > Bacillota > Clostridia > TANB77 > CAG-508 > CAG-269. Next base: position 489 of record CAYVCM010000136.1, on the reverse strand, counting down.
ATAATATATCCTTTTTTTGAAAACTCTTTTAATACATTTGTTGCCCATCTTCTAAATTGAATTGCTCTATCTGTATTTACTCTATATCCAACAGAGATTACTGCATCTAAATTGTAATATTTTACTTTTCTCTTTACTTCTCTATTTCCTTCTTTTTGAACTAGTAAGAAATCCTTACTAGTTGAATTTTCGTCAAGTTCATTACTATTATATATCTCTTGAAGATGCATAGTTATATTATTTCTTGTAGTATTAAATAATTCTCCCAATGCTTTTTGAGTTAGCCATAAATCTCCATCTTCAAAACGCACTTCAATTCCTTTTTCTTTTTTTTGTTGTTCAAATATTAAGAATTCTGCCGAACTACTTCTTATATATAAGTCTTTACCCTTCATTTTTTATTCACCTCTATTCTCTTTTAAATATTTATTTAGCATTTGATCCATACTAGAAATATATTCTTTATCTTGTTTAATTCTAAATTTTTCA
>CAYVCM010000135.1:0-2864 GCA_964449925.1 uncultured Clostridium sp. | reverse complement strand
ATAATTCTATTTCATCTAAATCATCTGGCACATATACATTTCCTTGAAAATATTTATTTTTCATAATATTTGTTTTACTTCCTTTTTGGTTAAGATTGTTTACTATGAATTCAACAACCTCATCTTTATTTTCTTCTTCTTTGCTTTTTCTTATTTCTTCACCTGTAAGGTCTAACCAATATTTATTGTTTTCTGGCATAACTGATATTGAATCTAATGGATATCCAGGATTTCTTTTTTTACATGGTTTGTCTATAAGATAAAAATTGCTTTTACTCCAACTATATTCTTTTGTTCCTTTTCCATTAAACATTACCATTCCATATACCCATTTTGCTGTTAGTTTTCCACCATATTCTTTTGCTAATTTTGTATAATATTCAATCATTTCTTCATCGTTTAATTCTTTTCCATTTACTCTTCTAACATGTGTACCTGGTTGTTTTTCCTCTGGTAATTCTTCTATAAATAAGCTATTGTCCATTCCAATGGTCGTAATTTTCGTTTTATCATAATATGCTTTTGCTTTTATATATGCATTTTCAATTGCATTTTTTCCATTTTCATTTATATTTAATTTAAAATCTAAATCTTTTATTGTTATTAATTCTATTCCTTTTTCTTCTAGTATTTTTTTATATTTTTTAACTTTCGCTGGATTTGTTGTTGCGAATAATACTTTCATTTTTCTTTATCTCCATTCTAATTTTTTGAATCCATTTTTACATTGATGTATGTATATCGTCCATCACTATTTCTTCTTTGCCATTTTCATTCGTAAATGATACAAATTAGTTTTCTTCTATTTTTTCTTTTAATTTTTCAATAATTCGCTCATAGTCATCATACATTTTAGTTACATCATCTATGGTTTCTATATTTCCACTAGTAAAATTCTTCAAGAATATAGTTTTAAAGCCCATAAAATCTCCTATACTTTCAAAATATTCTTTTATATTTCTAGTAATATCTTTATTTTCTTCTTCATTCATTTGTCCAACTGTTATTAAATATATTTTTTTCCCTTTTAATAAGTCATCATGACAAGAATACGGATTAAATCTATCTATTACATTTTTTAGTAATCCTGTTATGTGATTCATATAAATAGGACTGGCAATTATTATTTTATCTGCTTTCAAAATTTCTTCATATATTTCTTGCATATCATCGTCTATTACACAATATTCTTCTAATTCATTCATACAAGCATTACACCCTAAGCAGTACTTTATACTTTTATCTGATAATTCAATTAACTTATCATCTTTGTTTTTTAGATTATTTAGAATTTTAGAACAATTTCCTTTTCTATTACTTCCATTTATATATATAATTTTCATATTCTTCTCCTACTAATCAAATATTATATGTTTTTAAAGTTTCTTCTCCTCTTTTTTTATAAATTTCTATAATATTCATTTTATTTAATCATCTCCCAACTCTTGAAGTAAACACATTCTAAATTTGCATTAAATTTTATTTCATATATACCATCAAATTCTTCATCATTTTGCTTTAATATCCACTCTGCAATAACTGTATAACCATCTATTGCTAATAATTTAATTTCTATCTTTTCTATATTTTCGTTCTTTACATGTTGCCATTCTTGATTAATTTCTTCAATAGTTTTGTATATGGTTTCATAAATGGTGTTTCTTGATAAAAAGTAGTTTTATTAAATAAAGCAACTGCTTTATCTATATCTTTATTAAACCAATATTCTTTTAGTTTATTTAACCAATTATTAACAAATTCTATATTCATATAATTTTAATTCCTTTCACTTAATAGTTATTTTTTAATTTTTTCTTTAATTATTTTTCCTAATTCTTCATACTTATCTGTGTATAAATGATCTGCATCTTTTATAATTTGAATATCACAGTTTTTGATATTTTTATTCAAATATCCTTTTACCGTTTCGATGTCTTGTGTTAATACATTTTTGCTTATACAAATACCTCCCTAATTTTAATTATTTGTTAATCTTGAACTTTCTTTACCTCTAAATTCCATCTAATTACTCCATAAATATTTATCAATAAATATCCAATAGAAACAAATAACATCATAATTGCACCTTCACCATGATTTATTGTTGTTATAATCCAAATAAGTAGATCAATTATATTATTTATCAACCAAAGCCACCACGATTCTTTAAATCTTAATATCATTAATATTACACCACATAAGTTAATACAATTAGATGTCGCATCCATATATGCTAATCTTTGGTTTGGAATTAAAGTCAATATATATCCTAATATACAGCTTCCTATAATACAAGATATCGTGATGATAATAGAATTTTTTAATGTAAATCCTCTTGCTTGAACATTACCTTCTTTGTTCAAATTCTTTTTCCAAGTAAAAAATCCTTTTATTTGTAATGGTGAAAAAACAAATATATAAAAGAAAAATATTCCATACAAATTATTTTTAAATGCTACATATCCCATTAAAATATAATTTATTAGACCTAATATGTAATTAACTCTTTTTCCTTCACTTGCCAAATATGCACATAATAATCCTGTTAATAATATTGTTCCACCTATAATTAAATCTTTTGCTAATATTCCTGATATTACTGATAACACAGTACAAACTGCTATAATTATAATATATTTCTTATTCATATAATTTTTCCACTTCTCCTAATTTTTTCTCCCTACTTTTATACCTACACTTAAAATTATATAACACAGATTTTCCAACTTTTTCATCCTATAAAACCTACCTAACTACAGATTCCAACAATGTTATTTTCTTATTATCTACATCTAGCTCACACATTACCCCATAAGGAATTATCCCAATAGGTGAACTATGTCCAAAATTTACATTATATAATA
>CAYVCM010000134.1:0-2938 GCA_964449925.1 uncultured Clostridium sp. | reverse complement strand
AATTAGAATATGAATGTATAAATGGATATGAAATGGAAAGAACTGACTTTTCAAAAGTAATATTAGAAGATGATTTAATAGAAATAATAAGAAAAATAAATAGTAATGTTAATGAAGAGCAGTTGCAAGAAGTAATTAGACAAATAAAAAATCTTGAACACAATAATACTATTTTAAATAACAAGCAATTTACAAAATATTTACTTGAAGGTGTTCCAGTGCCAATTAATGAAAAAGGTGAAACAAGATATAAAACAATAAAAATAGTAGATTTTAATAATATTTCCAATAATACATTTAAAGCAATAAATCAATATACAATCATTGAACATAGTGAAAAAAGACCAGATATAATTATATTCGTAAATGGTTTGCCCCTAGTCGTAGTAGAGTTAAAAAGTACAGTAAGAGAAGATGTAAAATTAATTGATGGATATAATCAATTAAAAGGATATCAAGAAGTACATATACCAACATTGTTTTATTATAATCAATTTATGATAGTTAGTGATGGTGTACAAGCAAGAGCAGGAACTATAACAAGTCCTTGGAGTAGATTTTCTGAATGGAAAAAGATAGAAGCAAATGATGAAGTAACAGAAAATATGCCGACACATAAAACATTATTTTATGGAATGCTTAGAAAAGATAGAATATTAGATATTATAAATAACTTTGTTTTATGGAGTGATGACAGTAAAATATTATCAGCATACCATCAATATTTTGGAGTAAAAAAGGCAATAAAAAGTACAGAAGTAGCAATAGAGAATAAAACAGGAAAAGCAGGAATATTATGGCATACACAAGGAAGTGGAAAAAGCTTTTCTATGGTGTTTTATACTGGAAATATGATTAAAAAGCTAGGTAATCCAAGTATAATTGTAGTAACTGATAGAAATGATTTGGATAATCAATTATATGAAACTTTTGCAAAATGTTCAAAGTATTTAAAACAAAAACCAGTACAAATTGAAAGTAGAGAAAATTTAAGCAATGAATTAGACAATAGAAGATCTGGAGGAATATTCTTTACAACTTTACAAAAATTTGAAGAAGAAACAGGTTTATTCAGTAATAGAGATGATATATTGGTATTAGTTGATGAAGCACATAGAAGTCATTATGGAATAGATGCTACAATTAAATTTGATAAAGAAAAAATGAAAGCTTATAAAAAATATGGAACAGCTAAATATTTACATGAAGCATTTCCTAATGCAACATACATAGGATTTACTGGAACGCCAGTTGAAACAAAAGATAAATCAACTAGTAATGTGTTTGGACAAGTTATTGATACATATGATATGACACAAGCTATAATGGATGGTGCAACAGTTCCTATTATGTATGAAGCAAGAATGGCAAGAGTGGGGCTTAATCAAAAAATATTGGATGAAATAGATGATTATTATAATTATTTAGAAAGAGAAGAAGATGTAGAAGAATATAAAATTACTGAATCTAAAAAAGAAATGGCTAAGATGTCTCAAATTATAGAAGATCCAGATAGATTGCAAATGATAGTAGAAGATATAATAAAACAATATGAGCAAATAGAAACATCAGTAGCAAATAAAGCAATGGTAGTAGCTTATTCAAGAACTTCTGCATATAAAATGTATAAAAAGTTTTTAGAATTAAAACCAGATTGGCAAGATAAGGTGCATATGGTTATAACATCTAGCAATAAAGATGATGAAGAAATGCAAAAAGCGATAGGCTCTAAAAAAGATAAAAAACAATTAGAAATTGAATTTAAAGATATGGATTCAGAATTTAAAATAGCAATAGTAGTAGATATGTGGCTTACAGGATTTGATGTTCCAGGTTTAGGAACAATGTATGTTGATAAGCCTATGAAAGCACATAATTTGATGCAAGCAATAGCAAGAGTAAATAGAGTATATAAAGATAAAAAAGGTGGACTAATAGTTGATTATATAGGATTAAAGAGATGGTTATTAGATGCATTAAAAACTTATACAAAAAGAGATCAAGGTAAAATTGTTGACAACACAGAAATAGTAAAAGTCTTAATGGATAAAGTAGAATTAATAAGAGATTTATTTAAAGGATTTTACTATGGGCATTTTGCGACAACAACAGATAGTGATAAATATGAGATAATAACAGCAGGTTCTAACTGGATATTAAAAACAGATGATACACAGAAAAGATTTATGAAATACAGTTATGATGTAAAAAGTTTATATTCATTGTGTGCTGGTGAATTATCACAAGAAGTAAAAGATGAAATATTATTCTTTATATCAGTTCGTTCTTTTATATCAAAATTATCAGGAGGTAAGATTGATGTAAAAGAAATAAATAACAATGTAGCGAAAATGTTAGAAATAGCTATTCAAGATGATGAAATGCTACAAATTGGTGAAGTACATAATAGTAATAGGTTATCAATATTGAGTGATGATATATTAAACAAAGTTGCTAAAATGCAAAAGAAAAATATAGCAGTAGAAATATTAAATAAAGCATTAAAAGACTATGTAGAACAAGTTGGAAAAGAAAATATTGTAATGATGGAAAAATTTTCTACTAGATTTCAAAAAATAGTAGCATCATATAATGAAAGAACAAGTGTAGAAGATATAGAAAAAATTATTCAAGAAATGATTAACTTAAAAAAAGAAATAGACGAAGAAATGGAAGCTGGAAATGAATATAACTTATCTATAGAAGAAAAAGCCTTTTTTGATGCTTTAGGAGATGATCCAGAAGTTAAAGAGTTAATGAAAGATGAAACTTTAGTAAAGATAGCTAAAGAATTAGTTGAGACTGTAAATGAAAACATGACAATAGATTGGGACATTAGAAAAGATGCAAGAGCTAGAATGAGAATTGAAATAAAGAAGTTGCTTATAAAATATGATTATCCACCAAACAAAAGTGAAAAAGCAGTGCAGACTGTTAT
>CAYVCM010000133.1:0-2942 GCA_964449925.1 uncultured Clostridium sp. | reverse complement strand
GCCATTAATCTTTTGTGTCCTACTTTATCAAAATTAATATCTACTTTTAAGTCTTCTCCTTCAGGTTCTACTTTATCTATAATGCCTTCCCCAAATTTCTTGTGGCAAATTCTGACTCCTGGCACATATTTTGATAAATCTACTTGTTTATTATTTGATGTTTTTTTCTCCAAATTATTTAAAAAGCTTTCTGCTGTTCTAAATATGAATCCTGATGTATTTTGTTTTTGTTCTGATGAGCGATTATTTACATTTGATGCTGTTACACCTACACCAACTGTTTCTTTTTCATTAACTTTGTATGTTTTTATGTTGTCATGTTTACTTCCATATGTCCATGTATAAGGTGAGTCTTCAAACATTTTATTTTTATTACTATCTTCTTCTCCAAATGCTTCTTGGTATCCTTCTAATAGGTCTTCTGGTATTTCTGTTAAAAATCTGGATACAGGATTATAGCTTGTTGAACCAAAAATGGTTCTTTGTTTGCTACATGTTAAATATAAGTATTCTTTTGCTCTAGTGATTCCTACATAGCATAATCTTCTTTCTTCTTCTAATTCTTTAGGCTCTGAAATAGATTTATATCCAGGGAAAATTCCTTCTTCCATTCCTACTAAGAATACAACTGGAAATTCTAATCCTTTTGCACTATGTAATGTCATTAAAGTTACAGAATCTTCTGCTTCTTCTACATTATCAATATCTGCTGATAGTGTAATTCCTTCTAAAAATTCGCTTAGTGAATTTTCTGCATATTCTTCTTCAAATTCCATTGCAACAGTTAAAAATTCTTCTAAGTTTTCTATTCTGTTTTCTGCTTCTATTGTTTTTTCTTCTTCTAGTGCTTTTGTATATCCTGTTTTCTTTAATGTTGTTTTTATTAATTCTGATATTACAAGCTTGTCTTTTTTTTCTTTTAATTCTTCTATTATGTTAATAAATTCTCGTGAGTTTAAAAATACTCTGTTTAGTCCATATTGGTCTGCATGTTTTATAATTTCATACATAGATGTTTCATTTTGTTCTGCTAACATTTCTACTTTTTCTAAACTTGTCTTTCCTATTCCTCGTTTTGGTTCATTAATAATTCTTTTTAAACTTAAGTTGTCTGCACTATTTTGAATTAATCGTAAATAAGCAATAATGTCTTTTATTTCTTTTCTTTCGTAGAATTTTAAACCACCTACAATTTTGTATGGTACATTTTCTCTTCTTAAAATATCTTCTATTGCTCTTGATTGTGTATTCATTCTATATAAAATTGCGAAGTCCGAATATTTATAGTATTCTTCTCTTTTTAGGTGTTCTATTTGTGTTACAATGTATGTTGCTTCATCATATTCATTTTCTGCTTGATATACTTTTGGCAATTTTCCTTCGTCATTTTGTGTCCACAGCTCTTTTTTGTATTTGACTTCATTGTTTTTGATAACACTATTGGCAGCTTTTAATATGTTTCCTGTGCATCTGTAATTTTGCTCTAATTTTATAATTTTAGTTCCTGGAAAATCTCTTTCAAAATTTAGAATATTTGAAATGTCTGCTCCTCTAAAACTATATATTCCTTGGTCATTGTCTCCTACAACTGTAATGTTTCCATGTTTTGATGCTAATATTGTAACTAGTGTAAATTGTGCTTTATTTGTATCTTGATATTCGTCTACTAGTACATATTTAAATTTGTTTGCATAATATTCTAAAATATCTGGATTTTCCATTAGAATTTTTATTGTGTAATTAATGATATCATCAAAATCAATTGCATTGTTTTCTTTTAATCTTTTTTGATATAGTTCATATACTGTTGCTATTTTTTCTTTACGAAAGTCTGAATTAGCTCTTACCGTATATTGTTCTGGTTCTAACATTTCATTTTTTGCATTACTTATTTCTGATAAGATGCTCCTATCTGTGAATAGTTTGTCATCTATTCCTAATTCTCTCATACAGTTTTTCACTAATGTTCTTTGGTCTGATGTATCAAATATAATAAAAGATGTGTCAAACCCAATTCTGTCAATAAATCTTCTTAAAATTCTAACACAAATAGAATGGAATGTTCCCATCCATATATCTTTGGCATCATCACCTACTAAATTCGCAATTCTTTCTTTCATTTCATTTGCTGCTTTATTTGTAAATGTTATTGCTAATATGTCCCATGGTTTTGCACCTTTTTCTCCTATTAAATATGCAATTTTATGTGTTAATACTTTTGTTTTTCCACTACCTGCACCTGCAATTACTAAGCATGGTCCTTCTGTATTTACAACTGCTTCATATTGTTTGTCATTTAATCCTTTTAATATTTCTTGCATCTATTTTTACTCCTCTTTTCATTGACAATCATTATTTTTATATTTTAATATTTATAGAAAATTAAAGATCCACAAAATGTGGTTGTCGATTTTATATATAAAAAAGCCTAACCTTGTCGTATACGGAAAAATCTTGCATGTGGTCAAGATAAAAGTCGATTTTTCCTATATAATAAAAAATACATCTTCTACTAGTCAAGTAGAGATGTGTCTTTTATTTTATAATCACATTCTACTCTCTTCTATTTTCTTGACCAATTATATAATTTTCAATATTAAAAGTCAATAGAATGTGAAATATTTCCAAACATTTTTTCGCCAAATTTTGGTCCGTTCTTTAAAAGCTCACTATTTACAATAAAAACCTTTTTTATATATTCTTTTAGTGTTTTTGTTGCCCATATTATAAAATCGTTGCTTCTTTTGAGTTTACTCTGTAGCCAACTGCTATAATAACATCTAAACTGTAAAAATTAGTGTTATATTTTTTTCCATCTGAAGCAGTTGCTCTATTTTTTTGAGTAGTTCGAATTTCCTCTAGTTCCTTTGTTTTTTAAATATTTTGCAAATGATATGTAATATTATTTTCTATATCATCATTGCAAAAAATCCTAATAAAAA
>CAYVCM010000132.1:0-3022 GCA_964449925.1 uncultured Clostridium sp. | reverse complement strand
AAAAAATGTACTTATATATACAACCAGGTAATTTACAAAAATATTTTGGAGAACAATTTGAAAGATTAGACAGAGAAATGAAAAGAGCAGAGATGATTAAACAAGTAATAAAGGAATAAGATATTCAGAAAATAAAAATGCCCCACACATGGGGGGCAGGATTATTTCCGATATAAGTACAGCGTGATTATCAAAATGACAAAAAACGCTACACAAGATATCGTGATGAGTCTTTCCGGAAAACCCAAAAGGATTTCCAGAAGACACGCAATTGTGATGACTTCAAGCGAAGTCCTCACATGTTCTCTTTTCATATTTTCCTCCTTTCCCCCCATAGGGGTATGGCTAAATTCTTAGCCATGGAAAAAATATAGGTACAATTCCATTATACCGTAAATTAACGAAAAATGCAAGAATATATAAAAATAAAAGATATTTGAAATCAAAATGTCGCATAGATAAACGAACTGCATGCGACAAAACGAAAGGTAAGGTGATAAATATGACATATAATTTTACAAGTAGAGCTAAAAAGGCAATAGAAATTGCAAATGATGTAGCTATTGAATTAGGACATAGATATATAGGAACAGAACATCTGCTATATGGTTTAGCAAAAGAAGGAAGTGGTGTAGCATCTAAAGTATTGGAAAATCAAGAAATTACACCAGAAAGTATTATAAATATTACATTAGAATTAGTGGGAAAAGATGAAGTTATTGAAGAAACTCTAGGATTTACCCCAAGAATGAAAAGAGTTATTGAAAATGCATTTATTGAAGCAAGAAAGTTAGGATATAACTATATAGGAACAGAGCATCTTTTAATTGGTTTATTAAGAGAAGGCGATAGTGTAGCAGCACGAATTTTAATTGAACTTAATGTTAATATACCAAAACTATATGGAGAAATTATTAGAGTTATTAATGAAGGTGAAGACTTAGCAGGAGAAAGTGATTCTAAAACTGGAAGAAAAAAATCTGGAAGCTATAACCAAACACCAACATTAAATCAGTTTGGAGAAGATTTGACAGAAAAGGCACGAGAAGGAAAACTAGACCCTATTATTGGAAGAAAAGAAGAAATAGAAAGGGTTGTTCAAATTTTATCAAGAAGAACAAAAAATAATCCATGTTTAATAGGAGAACCTGGTGTCGGTAAAACAGCAGTAGTTGAAGGATTAGCACAAAAAATTGTTTCTGGAGATGTCCCAGAAATTTTAAAAAATAAAAGAGTTGTTACTGTTGACATTTCAGGAATGGTAGCAGGTGCTAAATATAGAGGAGATTTTGAAGAAAGAATCAAAAAAGCATTAAATGAAGTAAAAAAAGCAGGAGATGTTATCCTATTTATTGATGAAATTCATACAATCGTAGGAGCAGGTTCTGCAGAAGGTGCTATTGATGCAGCTAATATTTTAAAACCACTATTAGCAAGAGGAGAAATTCAATTAGTTGGTGCAACAACTTTAAATGAATATAGAAAATTCATTGAAAAGGATTCAGCTTTAGAAAGAAGATTTAGTCCTGTAACAGTTAATGAACCATCAGAAAAAGATACAGTTAGCATTTTAAAAGGCATTAAAGATAAATATGAAGCTCATCATAATGTAAAAATTACTGATGAGGCAATAGATGCAGCAGTTAAATTATCTGTTAGATATATAAATGATAGATATTTACCTGATAAAGCTATTGATTTAATTGATGAGGCAGCATCAAGAGCAAGACTAAAAACATATACAGAACCAGATTCTTTAAAAGCATTAGAAGAAGAACTTGCAAATGTAACTAAAGATAAGGAAGAGGCAGTTAAAATTCAAAAGTTTGAAAAAGCTGCATCTTTAAGAGATAAAGAAAGAGAATTAAAAGAAAAATATGAAAAAGAGCAAAATAAATGGAAAAATAAAAATAATAAATCTGTAACAAATATTACAGAAGAAAATATTGCAGAGGTTATTTCAAGCTGGACAGGAATTCCAGCCAAAAAGATAACAGAAGATGAAAATGAAAGATTAAAACATTTAGAAGAAAATTTACATGAAAGAGTTATAGGTCAAGATGAGGCAGTAGAAGCAGTAGCAAAAGCAATTAGAAGAGGAAGAGTTGGATTAAAAGATCCAAAAAGACCAATTGGTTCATTCTTATTCTTAGGACCAACAGGTGTAGGTAAAACAGAACTATCAAAAGCATTAGCAGAATGTTTATTTGGTGATGAAAATGCTATGATAAGAATTGATATGTCTGAATATATGGAACCACATTCTGTATCTAAATTAATTGGTTCACCTCCAGGATATGTAGGATTTGATGAAGGAGGTCAATTAACAGAGAAAATAAGGAGAAAACCATATTCTGTTATCCTATTTGATGAAATTGAAAAAGCACATCCAGATGTTATGAATATGTTACTTCAAATACTAGAAGATGGTAGATTAACTGATAGCCAAGGAAGAACAGTTAACTTTAAAAATACAGTTATTATTATGACTTCTAATATAGGTGCAAGATTAATTACAGATAAAAAATCTTTAGGTTTTTCAGCAAATATGTCTGATACAAATAAAACTAAAAAAGATGAAAATGCTAAGAAAGAATATGAACAGATAAAAAAAGAAGTTATGGAAGCATTGAAAAAAGAATTAAGACCAGAATTTATTAATCGTATTGATGAAATTATTGTGTTCCATAAATTAACAGATGAAGAAATTGATAAAATTATTGATATTATGCTAAAAGAAGTGGTTAATAGATTAAAAGATCAAAAAATAAATATTGAAATAGAGCCATCTGTTAAAAAATTAATTGCAAGTAAAGGAATTGATAAAAACTTTGGCGCAAGACCTTTAAGAAGAACGATTCAAAGTGTATTAGAGGATAGTTTAGCTGAAGAAATATTAGATGGCAAATTAAAAAAGAATAAGGTTAATAAAATTGGTGTTAAAAATGAGAAGGTTGTTGTGGAAAAATAAGAAAAGCGTGCGTTAACGAAATCAAAGATTTCGACGCACACATGTGCAAAA
>CAYVCM010000131.1:0-3053 GCA_964449925.1 uncultured Clostridium sp. | reverse complement strand
AATTCTATCAACACCACTTTTAGACAAAAATTTAGATGTGTATTATGATGATGGGATTCAGCATATTGCTAGAGCATATGCGACTTATACATCTATTATAAATGGAGAGCATACAGAAGTACTATCAACTTTAGCAAACGGATTTGGATACAGTTGGGATTTATTTTATGGTGACTTTTCAACAATCTTAATAATAATAGGAAAATGTATTACCACAACATTTATTGGTGGATATAAATTTACACTATTTTTAGGACTTTTGTTTTCTGGTATTACAATGTATTGGTTTGCAAAAAATCTTACAAATAGTAAAACTATTGGAACTCTTACAGCCGTTATATATATGGCTATGCCATACCACTTAAATGATATGTATATCCGTAATGCTTTAGGAGAGTTTTTAAGTTACATATTTATACCATTAGTTTTTTTAGGAATATATAAAATATTTCAAAAAGACAAAGGCGTATTAATACTAAGTATTGGAGCCATTCGGATTAGTTCTAACACATATCTTAATGACTGTATTAACAGCCATAATGGTTGTAATATATATATGTGTTTATATGATATATACAAAAGATAAAACTGTTTTAAAACAGATAGGTATTTCAATAATAATCATTATTGGGATTACAGCATTCTTTTGGATTCCAATGTTAGAAACATATTTTTCGGCAGATTATGTAGTGTACCAAGAAAATAGTATGGCAACAGTAGAATCTTTTGAAGAAAGTGGATTAGATATAAAAACTTTATTCTATACAGAAACAAAAAATGAAGATACAACACATGTATTTGAAATTGGTATACCTGTTATATTAATGGTTTGCTTATCTATATTTTCTATTAAAAAAGGAATTGATAAAAAATATAAAATACAATATATATTATTCCTAGTATTAGGTATCTTATCAACAATAATAACTATAAAGCAATCCTCATGGGGATTTACAGAAAAAATATTTAGTATTATACAATTCAAATGGAGAATGCTTTTATTTTCAAATTTTTTCTTAGCAATAATTTGTGCAATAAATATGGGAACAATTATAAAGAATTTTGGATACAAAGATGTTTTAATTATTTCCACAATTTGTGTACTATATGTGGGAATATTAACACCAATTTTGCAAAAAGATGAAGATATTCAGGATATAGATAATTATACATTAGGAGAAGTTACAGAAAACATAAAAAACACAATAGTTGGTATGGGAAAAGGTGAATATTTAACTGTAAATAGTAATGAAAATAGAGAATATATAATAAATAGAGAAGATACAGCATATATTTTAAAAGGCACACGGAAAAATTGAAGATGAAAATAAGCAAGGGCAGAGTTTTACTTGTAAGATAGAAGTTTTAGAAGATGATACAATTATTGAATTTCCGTATATTTATTATCCAGGATATAAAATTACTGTTGATGGAGAAGTAGTAGAAGGTTTTGAAAGTGAGAATGGCTTTTTGGCAATCAGTTTGCCAGAGATATCTTTATCTGAAATCACAGTGGAATATACGGGAACAACATTGATGTGGGTTTCAAAAATTATTTCTTTGACTATATTAATAGGAGTAATAGGATATAATATTTTCTTATATAACAAAGAAAAAGAACAATAACAATATATGTGAAAACTGATTTATAGAAAAAAGCTCATAGTTGATATTTAGCTAATAAGATGTTAAAATAAGCAATAGACAAGTGTCTAGCGGATTTTAATAAAAAGTAACATAAAATCTAATTAAAAGGAGTAATAAAATGGAAAAGATAGCAATTGTAACAGGAGGTTCTAGAGGTATTGGAAAGGCCATAGTTGAGACTTTAGCAAGAAAAGGTGTAAAAGTTATTGCAAACTATAATAAATCAGAAGAAAAAGTAAAAAAGATAAAAGAAGAATTAGAAAAAGAAAATATCTTGATAGATATTTTTAAAGCAGATGTATCTAAAAGAGAAGAAGTAAAAAAAATGATTGACTATACTATAAATAAATATGGAAAAATAGATATACTTATAAATAACGCAGGAATATCTCAAGAAAAAATGTTTCAAGATATTACAGATAGTGATTGGAATGAGGTTATGCAAGTAAATTTATATTCCGTATTTTGTACAACACAAGAAGTTGTTAAATATATGTTAAAACAAAAAGAGGGTTGTATTATAAATATTTCTTCCATCTATGGCATTAATGGAGGTTCTTGTGCAGTAGCATATTCTGCCACAAAAGCAGGAGTAGATGGGATGACAAAAGCATTAGCAAAAGAACTTGGACCTTCAAATATTAGAGTAAATTCAATAGCACCAGGTTGTATGAATACAGATATGAATGCAGATTTAACAAAAGAGGAATGGGAAGAGATAAAAAAAGAAACACCACTAGAGAGAATTGGTGAAGGTATTGATATTGCTAGATGTGTAGAATGGTTAATAGAAGATAATTTTACAACAGGTCAAGTAATTTCAATTAATGGTGGCTGGGTAATCACATAAATATACAATAAAAAAGGGAGGACTTTACATGAAAGACCTCCTTTTTATTTAATATTAATCTTCATTTGTATTTGTGTTTGTAGTTTTTCTCTTGTAATTTCCAGAGATAATCTTTGGAAGGTATGTTATAATTTTGTATACAGCTAAACGAATCTTTTTACTCCATAAATATGCTCTTCTTAATTTTCTAGGAGAACCCAAAGAAGTTGGTTCATCTTCTAAAACTAATAATTCTGTTGGTAATTTTTCTAATGGGAATACATAGTTTTGACCATCGTTATTATCCCAGTTTTCGTTTTCATCTTTGAAACAGAAATTAAAAGTAGAACCTTCTTCTAATGTTATTTCTGCTTGAAATCCTAAATCTGTTTTTTCCATAACTATGTCATTTACATTATTCCAATTTTCACCAAAACCATAGTGAATAGATACTTCTTTAGAAGCATCTTGAAATAACTTCCCTGTATATGAAATTTTTACTTTTGTGTTTTCTACTAATTTGTCTGTATTAAAAAATATATTCTTTGTTAATTCCATCTCTTTTATTCTCTCCTTG
>CAYVCM010000130.1:0-3284 GCA_964449925.1 uncultured Clostridium sp. | reverse complement strand
TCTAATTCTTCTTTTTCTTCATCTACACCTGCTACATCATCAAATGTAATTCTATTTTTTTCTGCTGGTGTCATCAATCTTGCTTTACTTTTTCCAAATGTCATTGTTTTATTTCCAGGGTTTCCGCTACTAGCTCCTCCCATAGTTAAAAACCAGAATAACATAAAGATAATTAATATGGCAAATGGTGTTATTAATGGTATTAAAGCTACAAAAATAGATTCTTCTTCCTCTTCTAATATAAAGTTTCCATTTGTCATGAATTCTTCTACATATGTCATAAATGTTCCCATATCTGGTATTGTAACTTCTTTCTTTATAGCATCATCTTTTAATTCTACCTCTGCTGTTTGACCATCAGAGCTTATAACAATTGAATTAACATTGTTACTACTTATATTTGTAATTAACTCTGAATATGTTAATTTAGAATCACTATTTTCTAAAGATGCTAATACAACTATAAAAATTGCAATAATTATTAGCCACATAGCCAATGTTTTTATTTTGCTTTTCAAGATAATTCCTCCTCTTTATACTTGATGTTTATATAGATATGAATACTTTCTCTTCATATCTTTTTGCACTCTATCATATTGTTTTTTCTTTTTCAATACTTTTTTGTATTTCTTTTTTATTACAAAATTTATTGTATTTCTAGATTGTTACGGGTATCTATATTTGCTTAGAAATTTTTATTTCTCCATTTTTTACAAAAATTTTTAAACTTTTATTTGGAGTTAAATATTTGTTTCCAATATTGTTTTTACATAATTTTATAATATCTTCAATATGTATTGTTTCAATTCCGTTTGCTGTTCCAAAAAGCCTTGTTATAGTATATATAATTATATTTGACTTTATGACTTTTTCTTGCATATTAAATTTTTTTAAATCTAATACTATTTCGTTTTTATTTTCTTTTAATACAATTTCTCTATAAGCTTTTTCTACTTGATTTTGTATATATTCTTGTTCATCACACATAATTTGTGATAATCTGTTTAGTGTTTTTATAATGTTTGGATTAAATTCTTTTTCTATATATGGAATAACAATATTTCGTATTTTATTTCTTGTATAGTTATTTTCAAAATTTGTCTTATCTATTCTAGGATTTAACCCTTGCTTTTCACAATAATCTTCTATTTCTCTTCTGTTACATTCTATTAATGGTCTTATATATTGATTTCTTTTAGGTTCAATTCCTTTTAATCCCGCTGTTCCGCTACCTCTTAGAAGATGCATTATAACAGTTTCTGCATTATCATTTTGGTTATGTGCAATTGCAATTTTGTTACTTGATGTTTTTTCCATAATTTCGTTGAAAAATTTATATCTTTCTTTTCTTCCGGCTTCTTCTAGTCCTATTTTATTATTATAGGCAATCTTTTGAACATCTATACTTTTAGAATAAAATTCAATATTGTTTTTTTGACAATAATTTCTTACATAATCTTCGTCTTGATTTGCCTCTTCTCTAATCATGTGATTTACATGTGCTACCACTATATTTGAAAAAAAAGTCATACCATTTTGACATTCTTTTTCTGTTGCCAAAATGGTATGTCCTCTTTGACAATTTTGCTTTTGTATTTTTAGCAAAACATCTAGTAAGCACATTGAATCTGGTCCTCCAGACACACCAATAACTATTTTATCTTTTGTTTCAATTAATTTATATTTTTTTATTGTTCTTAAAACTTTTGTATAACAATCTTCTTCTATTCTTTTACTCATAACCTCTCCTTTAAGATTTAAGGTTTTTACTAAATCAGGATTAATTTTACTATATTTTATCTGTATTTTCAAGGATTTTAGATGAATTTTGAGTGAAACTTCTTTGTGTTTTGTTAACTCTGAATATTGCAAAGATATTAAGTTTTAGTTACATTTTACTAATTATTGAAAAAAAAATACAATTTATGATAAAATTTATTTGTATTATTATATGTAAAAATTAATTTTGAAAGGAGAATTTTTATGGCAGAGATGAATAGGGAAAATGCTCGTTTAATAGAAGTTGATGGAAGAACATTAGAAGATTGTGTAAATATACTTTTAGAATATCAAGAACGAGGAGAATCTGTTTATATTGAATTTTGGGGTCACAAATTATATTCTTGTGATGTAACAATGGATAGTGCCTATCAAGAAATCCTAGGAACAACAAAAGCAGAATTTGATAAAATGTCCGAAGAAATTCCCAAAGAACTCACTGCAAAATTTGAGGAAAAACAAGATGATGTAAAATCAAAAATTCCAGATTGGGTAAAACAAGGTGAGAGTCTTATTTATCCAGAAAGATTAGAAGAATGGAAAACTTGTGTAGAATCTAGAGCAGCTACCATATATAGTGGAAATGACTTGGATGCTGCATTAGCAATTATGGAAAAATTAGAATCTGGTGCTTCATTAGATGAAGCAAAAAAATTACTTGATAGTCAAGATCATTCTGGTTTTACATCTGCAATGACTAAAAGAATTGTTTTTGCATTCTCAAAAAGAGGTCCAGAATTTCTTGAATATGTAGATAAAGATTACTTGTCAAGTGAGGACAGGAAAGCAATAGAAGATAAGAAAAGAGAAAATGCAGAACTAGAAGCATTACATAGAGAAGATTCTGCTAAAGAAGGTTCAGATAGAACTGCAGAAGAAAAAGAAATATTAAATTTTTCAGCTGAAAAACAAGCACTTCAAAGTGAAATTAATACTATAGAAGAAGAATTAAAAGATCTAAAAGATCAACATTTAGAAAGTCCAGACGAACAAATTGATATTTAAAATCCGAAAGATAATTAAGAGGTGAAATATGGAAAATAAAGAAAATATATTTACAAGATTTATTAATTTTATCAAGAAAATTTTAGGAAATAAAGAACCTAAAAAACTTTCTGAAAAAGCAGAAGAAATTCAAGAGCAAAAAGCAAAAAAACAGTTTTTAGATGAATTAAAATTAAATAACGCTGAAAATTCAGAATTATTAAAATTACAAAATCAATATGAAAATGGCGAAATTAATTTATCTATATTGTCAGATGAGCAAATACATGATTTGAATTTATTATATAAAAAACAAGTATCAGATTTAAAACAAAAATTGAATGAGAAAAAGCTAGAATTAAGAATGATGAAACAAAAAGTTAATAACTATTCTGCAAATGCTTAAAAAACACCTATTAAGGTGTTTTTTTAGTCATCAAATCTTTTTTCCAAATTAACAAATTTGGTATAACTTCCTAGCCATAGCAATTCTACTGTTCCTAATGAACCACTTCTATGTT
>CAYVCM010000129.1:0-3341 GCA_964449925.1 uncultured Clostridium sp. | reverse complement strand
CGAGGAATTTATGAAATTTAAAATAATGTATCCTCACACCTTGCTACCATATTAATTCTGAACATCAACCTTACTCATACTCTACAATCACCTTACTCTCCTCATTAACAGTAATACCTGCACTTGGAATCTGATTTTTAACATAAGTATTATCCATATCGATTTCTTCACTCTCTAAATACAATTCCAAATTATTATCTTTTAAAATCTGCTCTGCTTCTGTTAATGTTTTTCCCATAATATCTGGTACTTCTACTTGACTTACAACCGATTCTTCATCATCCTCTAAAACTTCCTTATTAACTTCTAAATATGGCAAAATTTCGCTAAGTATCTGCCCTCCAACAGGTGCTGCTACACCACCACCTTGGTGTCCACCTTCTCCTGTTGGATTATATAAAGTTACTAATACCACTACTTGTGGATCATCAATAGGTGCCACACCGTAAAAAAGAAGTTACATATTTATTTGTATCTACACCATCCTCTGAAGTTCCTGTTTTTCCACCAATTCTGTATCCTGCTACTTGTGCATTTTTACCTGTTCCTTCAGATACAACACTCTCCATCATACTTAATACCTTTTCAGAAGTTTCCTGTGATATAACTGTATCTCCTGTTTCGACTGGTATTTCTGTTACTTCTTTTGTTTCACTATCAATAATTTGTTTTACTACTCTTGGTTTTACACTAGTTCCTCCATTAGCAATGCTTGACACTGCTGTTATTAATTGTATTGGAGTAATTTCAAACCTTTGCCCAAAACTAATTGTTGCTAATTCTACTGGTCCAGCTTTTTCCTTCGCCAAAAAAATACTATTTGCTTCACCTGGTAAATCAATTCCTGTCGTTTCTAACAATTTAAACTTTTCTAAATATTCATAATATTTTTCAACTCCTAGCTGTTGCCCTAATCCAATAAAAACAGGATTACAAGAATTCATCAATGCCTCTCTTAAACTTTCAGAACCATGAGGTCTATAATATCTCCAACATTTTATCCTAACTCCTGAAACTTCAATTCCACCTGTACAAGTAAATTCTCCTTCATTATCTGTATCTGTAATACCTTCTTCTAGAGCTGCTGAAGCTGTAATTAATTTAAACACAGAACCAGGTTCATATGTATCTGCAATTGCTTTATTCCTCCATACAGCTTGCAAATAAGTTGTTTTTTCTTCTTGTTCTAAAGAATCCCATATTGCTTCTAGTTCTTCTGTATATGGTTCATATGGTTCATTTAAGTTGTAATTCGGATAATTTGCCATAGCTAGAATATCTCCATTTTTTGGGTTCATAACAATAATGCTACCACCATCTGTACAGACATTATCAATGCAAGCTTCTTCTAAATATTTTTCTACAATTGATTGTATTGTTAAATCAATTGTTAAGACTAAATCATTTCCATCTACTGCAGAAATATAATTTTCTCCTTCTTCTCCAATTTCTCCACCTGTTGCATCTGTTTGTTTTTGTATTGCTCCTTGTTCTCCTTTCAATTCTTCTTCATATTTGGCTTCTATACCATCCAAGCCTTGATTATCACTTCCGCAAAATCCAATAATTTGTGATGCTAAATTGTTATATGGATAATATCTTTTAGTGTCTTCATCAATATTAATTCCCGTTGTGATATTATTTGCTTCCATCCATTCTCTTAATTCATCTGTTTTATCTTTTTCGACTTTACTAACAATGGTTTCAATGGAACTTCTTTTATTTACTTTTTTTAATACAGTTTCATAATCTAATTCAAATATGTTAGATAGGGCTTGCGCTACTTTTTCTTTGTCTTCATCTTCAATATTGCCTGGATTTACTGTAACAGTTTCTACTGTGCTACTAATTGCTAATATATTTTTCCCTGTTGCATCATAAATAGTTCCTCTTTTAGGATTGATTTTTCTATCTAATGTTTGCTGTTCATATGCAAGTTCAGACAGTTCACTTCCCTTTATAAATTGTATATATCCAATTCTTACAAGTAATAATATGATGATTAGAAAACTAACAAATAAAACATTCCTCATTTTTTTCTTGCTTGATAGTTTTATTTCATTCATAAAAACACCTCTAATAATATGTATTAGAGGTGTTTATTTTTATGCATTTTACTTTCTAAATTTAAAATCCTTATTATGTTTCTAGTGATTTTTTGGCAACAATTCCATAATATCGTCTCCTCAACAAAATTCCTTTTTCTGTTGTATTGTTTCCAACATATTCATTAAATAAATCTTTTTCTATACCTTCTCTGTGAATATTTTCACATTTCCTTATTTCTGAAAAATCATTTAATATTGGTGTTCTCAATAATAAATTTAACAAGTCGTCTGGTGTCTCAAAATACTCATCTGCATTTATTTTTACCATGTCTATTTTTTGGAATCCTGCCTTTTTTATATCTTGATAATCTTTATCACTAATTACTATTTCATCATTATATGCCTGTCCTCTTTCAAATAATTCTTTGATTTCCCAACAATCGTATTTATCCACTCCTCTTACTATTAACACTCCTGATTCATTTAACACTCTGTATATCTCTTTCGCATTTATTATAGTATGCCTTGCTGTGACAATGTCAAATAGCTCATTTGGAAACTCCAATTTCAAATTATTCATCAATACAAATTTTACTTTCATATTTGGAAAATTTTTCGCGTTTTTTCTTGCAGTTTCAATCATTTTTGGTGATAAATCTGTACCTATGATTAAACCTACATTTTGTGGCATTTGAGATAATAGCTTTTCTCCTCCTGCTGTTCCTAGATCTAAAATTAAACTTTTTTCATTTGAATATTTTTTTATCTCATCTTGCATTGCCCAATAGTTTTTATATTCTTCAAAACTTTTTATGTTTGAAAAATCCCAATTTCCTTGCTTCTCATACATGTCTATTTCTTCATTCATGATTATTACCCTCTTTCTTAATTTATTGGTTGTAAAATAAAAAATAACCCTCCTTTATGAACCTATGACAAAAACAACCATATAATAATGTCAATGGTTTTATTTTTGCCATTCATAAAGAAAGATTTTCAACATTCTTTATTATTCAAATTCTAGTTTTAAGAATTATCAATTTCTATGGTAATATCACGCGAATGGACGAATTGAAATATTACTTTTTTATATTAACATGTATTTTTTAATCTGTCAATTTCGCCTTTTATTAAATAAGTTATTTAATTAAGATTTTTCTTATGGTTTGCTATCATAGAAAATAATTTTTAAATTGTAATATTAGTCTTTAATAAACTATAAATTATTTTAAGACATCTGCTGTTTAATATCGGATGCTTAACCTTGTTGTATAAGGTCAAGATAAAAACCTA
>CAYVCM010000128.1:0-3422 GCA_964449925.1 uncultured Clostridium sp. | reverse complement strand
CCTCCATGTGTAATTATAAAATTAGCATTTTGTTCTAATTTGTCTAATTCTTCTCTTGGCATAAAATCTATTATTTTCATATTTTCATTTTGTGGTTTATACTCTGTATATCCAGCTTGTACAATCACTTCTTCTTGAATAATCTTTTTATTAAGTAATTTATCAATTTCTTCTAATAATCTGTGAAAAGAATTATTTTGTGTTCCTAGCATAACAAATATCATTAATAAATCGAACCTCCATAAACTGCTTTAGGATATATTTTTAACATTTCTTCCCATTGTACAATAAATAAATCTGCTATTGGATATATTAATCTGCCTGTTGCTGTTTTTTTATTCGTATTTGCAAATGTTTCTATATATATAATTTTACTGCCACATAATTTTCCTAATATACACATTGGTCCTGCTGTATGTGTTCCTGTTGTTACTATTACTTTTGGCCTTAACTTAAAATAATAGTATACTGTTTTTATACATAAATATAAATATTTGAATATATAAGAAAATATTTTTGCTCTTGTTCCATATGGTAAAAAATATAATTTATCTCCATAGATTTCTTTTAAGTTTTCATTTGCTTTGTCTTTTTCTGTTATAATATGATAATCATATTTTTCAAATAAAGGAGAAAGTTGTAGTAATTCATTCAAATGTCCTCCTGTACTTGATATAAATAATACTTTTTTCATCATTTATTAACACCTTTTTATTATTTATTCTTGTATATTATAACTTTTTTTTTTATATATGTCCAGTAAAATAGAAAAAAGACCTAGATTTTCTAGTATCTAAGGTCTTGAATTTTATTTTTTATCCAAATATTCCTCTTTTTTTAACTGGTGGTTGTTCATTCATGGTTTTTGCCAATTCTACTAATAATTCTCTTTGTTCTTTAGAAAGTCTTTTTGGTGTTTGAACATTTACTGTAAATACAAAATCACCAATAGCATTTGAGGTTACTGCTTTAAAACCTTTCCCTCTTATAGTAAATTTTGTACCTGTTTGTGTTCCTTCTGGTATTTTATATTTTTCCTTACTTCCATCTACCATAGGTATTTCTAATTCTGCTCCTAATGTCGCTTGTGTAATTGTAATTGGTATATCACAATATACTGTACTGCCTTTTCTAGAATATATACTATGTTTTTTTAATTTTATAGTAATATACAAATCACCTTTTTGTCCACCTTTTTCTCCTGGTTCTCCTTCTCCTCTTAATACAACTGTTTGACCATCATCAATACCTGCTGGTATTTTTACTTTTATTTTTGGTTGTTTTCTAACAGTTCCCTTTCCTCTACAATTGTCACAAGGTTCTTTTATAATTTCACCTGTTCCATGACAATTTGTACAGGTTCTTGTTGTTTGCATTTGTCCTAAAATAGTATTTTGTATTTGTCTAACCTGTCCTGTTCCATGACAAGTTGGACATTTCGTAACAGATGTTCCAGGTTTTGCACCAGTACCATGGCAGACATCACATTCTTCGTTTCGTGTAATAGTAATTTCTTTTTCTACACCTAAAAAGGCTTGTTCAAAAGTAATCTCCATACGCAAATTTAAGTCTGCACCTTTTTTAGGTCCATTTTGTCTTCTAGTGTTTGTTCTATTACCACCAAAACCTCCACCAAAAAATGAAGAAAATATATCTCCTAAATCCCCAAAGTCGTCAAAACCATCAAAACCAGAAGATGTATAAGAATAATAACCGTTTCCTCCTCCAAATGGTCCACCTGCTCCATTAAATCCTTGTGGTCCATCTGGTCCAAATTGGTCATACATTTTTCTTTTTTGTGGATCAGATAGTGTTTCGTAAGCCTCATTAACTTCTTTAAACTTTGCTTCTGCTTCTTTTTTATTATCTGGATTGGCATCTGGATGATATTTTTTGGCTAGTTTTCTATATGCTTTTTTTAGTTCATCATCTGTTGCATTTTTATTAACACCTAAAACCTCATAATAATCTCTTTTCCCTGCCATGCTTTAACCTTCTCCTCTTTCTAAAATTTCTTTTTGTATATTTTTCGTATTATCTACAAATCTTAATGTTGGTATCCTTTTTATTATGATATTTTCCAATTTTATTGAAAACTTTAATTCTGTTCTGGTTTTTGCAAATTTAAAAATGTCATTAAAGTTTGTAAAAAGGGGAATTTGAGGCGTCCTCAAAATCCCTTTTTGCTATTATTTATTGTCATCTTCTACTTTGTAGTCTGCATCATATACATTTCCATTATTTCCTTGTGCATTTTCATCTGTTCCAGTTGTGTCTGCACCTGTTTGTTCTGCATTTGGATCTGCCCCTTGAGCTCCATTTGGATTTGCATTTTTATATAATTGTTCAGACATATCGTAAAATACTTTTGTTAATTTTTCTGTCGCTTCTTTTATTTTTTCTGTATCGTTTGTTTCTAATGCTTTCTTTGTATTGTCGATTTCTGTTTCTACTTTTGCTTTTTCTTCTCCACTAATTTTGTCTCCTAAATCTTTTAATGTTTTTTCACTGTTATATACTAAACTTTCTGCATTATTTTTAACTTCAATTTCCTCTTTCTTTTTCTTATCTTCTGCTGCATGTGCTTCTGCATCTTTTACTGCTTTATCAATATCTTCATCTGTTAAATTTGTTGAAGCTGTGATAGATACATTTTGACTATTTCCTGTTGCCATATCTTTTGCAGATACATGAACAATACCATTAGCATCAATATCAAATGTTACTTCAATTTGTGGTACACCTCTTGGTGCTGCTGGGATTCCTGTTAATTGGAATCTTCCTAATGTTTTGTTATATGCAGCCATTTCTCTTTCACCTTGTAGTACATGAACTTCTACTGATGTTTGACCATCTGCTGCTGTTGAGAAAATTTGTGATTTCTTTGTTGGTATAGTTGTATTTCTTTCGATTAATTTTGTGAATACACCACCATATGTTTCAATACCTAATGATAATGGTGTTACATCTAATAAAACTAGGTCTTTTACATCACCTGATAAAACACCACCTTGAATAGCTGCACCAATAGCAACACATTCATCTGGGTTGATACCTTTGTCTGGTTCTTTTCCTGTAATTCTTTTTACAACTTCTTGTACAGCTGGTACTCTTGTAGATCCACCAACTAATAATACTTTGTGAATGTCATTTGATGTAATACCTGCATCTTTTAATGCTTGGTTAACTGGTCCTGCTGTTGATTCTACTAAATCATGGATTAATTCTTCAAATTTTGCTTTTGTTAATGTAACATCTAAATGTTTTGGCCCTGTACTATCTGCTGTAATAAATGGTAAATTAATTTGTGTTTGTTGTACACCAGATAATTCTATTTTTGCTTTTTCTGCTGCTTCTTTTAATCTTTGCATTGCCATTTTATCTTGTTTTAAGTCAATTCCATTTGATTTTTTGAATTCATC
>CAYVCM010000127.1:0-3595 GCA_964449925.1 uncultured Clostridium sp. | reverse complement strand
TCTGTAAAATAGATGTTTCCATCTTTCTCATTTATTTCAATTGCTTCAAGTTGTGCAGTACTTTCTTTACCTTTTTGTGCTGTAGTACCAGTACTTTTCCCTCCTTGTGCTTTTCCACCTAAGTCTTTTCCTACTGGTTCTATTGGCTTTTTGCCCCCTCTTGGGTTTTCAAATCCAAAATATTCATCATTTGCCCTTACATTATCTCTTGTCTGTTCTGGTGTTATACCAACTACATGCTCTGGTATATCACCTTGTCCATGGAAAAATTTCATCATTTCAGCATTTTGTTCAGCCGTGTATTCTATGCTTTCAGTTTTTCCTAGTAATTCATCTAAATATTGTTGACATTCATCTCTTTTACTAACTAATTCTTTTAATTCTTTTTCTAGTTTATCTAATTCTTTATTTAATTCTAAAATTTTTGGTGTTTTTATCTTTGTTCCATCTGACAATTCTTTTTCTACCATAGCTTCTTCTGTCCCAAATTCTATGTCTTCTATCTGTCTTTTTACACCTCTTATTTCTTTTTCCTTTGCTTCTATTTGCTGTTCATATTCTTGTCTTAATGCTGTTACTGTTCTTGCTTCTTTGTCTCTTTGTTCTGGTGATTTTCCTTTTTCTAGCTCTTTTTCTAATTCTCCTAAATCTTTTTCTAAATCTTCTATTCCTTTTGAGTGTATTGTTTTTCCATTTAACTCACTATCTGTTCCTTTTGTATATGCTTCATATATTGCTTTGTATTCTGGATTTTTTTGTGATGCATAATTTTCTCTTTCTTCTTTCATTTTCTCTATCTGCATTTTTAATCTGTTTATCTCTATCTTTTTATCGTCATTATTGTTTCCTTCTTTAATTTCTTCAAACGCTTTCTGTAAATCTTCGAATTTCTTTTCTGGATCTTCAACAGTTGCTTGTTTGTCTTCACTTAGTTGTTCTATTTCTCTTCTTGCATTAGCAATTAGATTTCTTAGGTTTCTTCTTTCTACCTCTGCTACATCTGTTTCTCTTCCTTCCCAACCATTTAATTCTTCTTGCCATTGTTTTATGTTCTCTTCTAATTCTTTTATTTTTTCTTCGTTCATTTTATTTTCCTCCTAATAAAATTAATACATACATATTAATTATACCAAAATAGCCTTATTTATGCAATAATAATGCGAAAAAATGTACTATTAAAATAAAAATGTCATATTTTGGTAACATTGTAATAAACTAGACATATAAATTTTCTAAACTCCTCTCTGCTAATTTTATATATCTTTCCTTTTTATCCTTTATCCTATTACCTTCTAATTCTGGTAAAATTCCAAAATTAGCATTCATAGGCTGAAACTTTGCATTTGGAGTAGAAATATATTTTGCTAAAGAACCAATCATCGTATAATCTGAAAACATTACTTTGTTACACATAAAATTCTGTTTTTCATCATTTGTACTTTTAGCTATTTCTTTATTAGGTAAGCCTTTTTCAACATAATCCAAAACATCTTCATTTGCATCACTTTGATTGTTTTTATTTTTTATACTTTCAAACTGTGTCACAGCATTTAAACTTGCTACCATTCCAGAAGAGATAGATTCCACATATCCTTCAACACCAGTTATCTGTCCTGCAAAATAAATATTATGATTACTTTTCAAATTATATGTTTCATCCAATAATTCTGTAGAATTAATATATGTATTTCTATGCATCACACCATATTTAATAAACTCTGCATTTTCTAATCCAGGTATCATAGAAAACACTCTTTTTTGTTCTCCATATTTTAAATTTGTTTGGAAACCAACCATATTATACATTGTAGCTTGCTTATTATCTTGCCTTAACTGTACAACTGCATAAGGTCTTTTAGCAGTCCTTGGGTCATCAAACCCTACTGGTTTCAATGGTCCAAATCTCAAAGTATCTATTCCTCTTTTTGCCATAATTTCGATTGGCATACATCCTTCAAATATCTCTCTTTTCTCAAAATCATGTAATGTTACAACTTCTGCATTCACTAATTCTTGTACAAAATTTTCATATTCATCTTTATCCATTGGAAGATTAATATAACTTTGTTCTTTCTTTTCCTCTTCTAATCTTTGTTTCCATTCTTCTATACTTTCATCTTTTTTCTTTTCTTGTGAATACCTATCGCCATAAAAAGCAATATCAAAATTGATACTATCTTTGTTTATAATAGGAGCTGCGGCATCATAAAAATATAGCTTGTCTTGGCTTGTAATTTTTTGAATATCTTTTGCCAAACTATCTGAAGTTAATGGTCCTGTGGCAATAATAACAATTCCATCTTTAGCTATTTCTTCAATATTTGTAATTTCTTCATGTATCACTTCTATATTTTCATTTTCTTCAATAGCCTCTGTGACTTTTTTAGAAAATACTTCTCTATCTACCGCTAATGCTTGTCCAGCAGGCACACTAGTTTCATCTGCTATTTTAATCAATAGAGAATCTAATTTTCTTAATTCTTCTTTAAGTAATCCACATGCATTAGTCAATAAATTAGATTTAAATGAATTACTACATACAATTTCTGCTAAATTTTCATTGCTATGTGCTGGTGAAAATTTAATAGGTTTCATTTCATATAATTTTACTTTTATTCCTCTTTTGGCAATCTGGTAAGCAGCTTCTGTTCCTGCTAAACCTCCACCAATTATTGTTATATAATCTTTCATATCTTTATCCTTCTCCAATTTTTAATTTTTGTCGCATTGGGGACGTTTCTTTTTGAGACATTTTTGCTGATTTGGGGACGGAGCAAGTGATAATTTTTGCTCCGTCCCCAAATCATCACTGTCCCCAAATCAGCAAAAATGTCTCAAAAAGAAACGTCCCCAATGAGACAAAATCATCACTCAAATAATTTCATAATTTCTTCTTTAGACATAGTGTTGATAAATGAAGTCTTTGTATCAAGCATATTGTCAATCAATTCTGCCTTTTTTTGTTGCAATTCATATATTTTTTCTTCAATAGAATTTTTTGTAATTAATTTATATACTTGTACATTATTTTTTTGACCAATTCTATAAGCCCTGTCTGTTGCTTGGTTTTCTGTTGATAAATTCCACCATGGGTCATAATGGATAACCATGTCTGCACCTGTTAAGTTCAGACCTGTTCCACCTGCTTTTAGTGATATTAAAAATACTTTTATATTTGAGTTTTCGTTAAATTCATCTACTAAGTCTATTCTTTCATCTACTTTTGTTGCTCCAGTTAATTTGAAATATTTTATATTTAGTTCTTGTAATTGTTCTTCTATAATAGGAAACATAGATGTATAACCAGAAAACAGTAATATTTTATGACCACTTTTGGTTGCCTCTTCTACAATTTCCATACACTGATTTAATTTGCTACTTCCATTTGTATAATCTTTAATAAACAAGCTTGGGTGACAACAAATTTGTCTTAGTCTTGTAAGAACTGCTAATATTTTTATATGACTTTTTTCTATACCATTTAAGTTTATTTCTTCTGCAACTTCTTCTTTTGCTTGTGCCAAATAAGAAAGATATAAATTTTTTTGTTCTTCTTCCATTTCATTATTTAGAACTGTTATTGTTTTATCTGGCA
>CAYVCM010000126.1:0-3892 GCA_964449925.1 uncultured Clostridium sp. | reverse complement strand
AAAGTTAAAAATACACTTGGTGGAAGATTAAGACTTTTTATTACAGGTGCTGCTGCTGCCAATCCGGAAATATTATCTGATTTTAAAAAATTAAATTTAAAAACCTTGCAAGGGTATGGTTTAACAGAATGTTCCCCATTAGTTGCTGGAAACACTGATTTCTTTCAGAAAGACGATGCTGCTGGTCTTCCAATTCCAAATGTTCAATTTAAAATTGATTCTCCAAATAATGAAGGAATTGGTGAAATTATTGTAAAAGGTCCAAATGTTATGATTGGCTATTATAATAATCCAGAAGCAACTGCTAATGTAATAAAAGACAGTTGGTTTCATACTGGTGATTTGGGAAAAATTGATAAAGATGGTTATTTATATATTACTGGTAGATGTAAAAGTGTTATTGTAACAAAAAATGGAAAAAATATTTATCCTGAGGAAGTCGAATATT
Source organism: uncultured Clostridium sp. (assembly GCA_964449925.1). Taxonomy (GTDB): domain Bacteria; phylum Bacillota; class Clostridia; order TANB77; family CAG-508; genus CAG-269. The sequence goes on along the minus strand of CAYVCM010000126.1, from coordinate 3,444 downwards.
ATTTGAATGATAGCCCTTTGATTTCTGAAGCTTTAGTACAAGGTATTCAAGAAAAGGATAATGATGAAACATTTGTAAAAGCACAAATATATCCAGATTTAGAAGCTATTTCAGAATTTTTAAAAGGAAGTGTTCCAACAAAAGAAGAAATCAAAAAAATTATTTCCGATGTTGTTTCTAATGTTAATAGTAAATTACCAAACTATAAACATATAAAAGGTTTTATTATTCGTGATAAAGAATTTGAAAAAACCACAACACAAAAAGTTAAACGATATGGTAATAATATGAAATATGATGAAAAAAATAATTAAGAAGAAGTGTAAAAACTTCTTCTTTTCAGTAACTATATTTAGAATGATTAGCAACATCCTCCTCTGTTACCTCCACAACAACAGCATATTAATAAGATAAGGATTATAATCCAGCAACAATCATCACCAAATCCAAATCCTCCACATCCTCTGTTCTCTGGCATAGTCTAGACCTCCTTCCGTTAAAAAGAACTATGTTTTTTCTTTCTTCTGTATGATATATAATATGTTTTTGTTATTTTTTTGTTACAGTCTAGACCTTATTAGTAACAAAGTATATTTTATTTTTTCAATTACATTTGTAACAAATTATTTATGAAATACATTCCTATTGCATAATAGAGCTTAACTATAAACTAACTTTTATTAAAATTTTAATTTTTTTTTCAAAAGCTATTGACATATTATAAAAAATTTTGTATACTAGTTTTTGTCGAAAGGACATGGTCGCTTAGCTCAGCTGGGAGAGCATCTGCCTTACAAGCAGGGGGTCATAGGTTCGAGCCCTATAGCGACCACCATGTTTTTTACGGCCCGGTAGTTCAGTTGGTTAGAACGCTAGCCTGTCACGCTAGAGGTCGACGGTTCGAGCCCGTTCCGGGTCGCCATTTTTTTGTAATCACTCAAATTTATGGCTTCATAGCTCAGTTGGTAGAGCAGAGGACTGAAAATCCTCGTGTCAGTGGTTCGATTCCACTTGAAGCCACCAAAAAAAGTAGTATTTTTTCAAATACTACTTTTTTTATCTTATTATTATTTATTAATACATTCCTTCCATTCCTGCTGCTCCATCATGTCCTCCACAATTGCAATCTTTCTTTTCTGGAGCATCAGTTACTAAGCTTTCTGTTGTTAATACCATTGAAGCAATTGATGCTGCATTTTGTAAAGCACTTCTTGTTACTTTTGTAGGATCTACAATTCCTGCTTTTTTCATATCAACATATTCTTCATTTGCTGCATCAAATCCGATACCCGCTTTTTCACTTTTTACTTTATTTACAATAACTGCTGGTTCTAATCCTGCATTAATTGCAATTTGTCTTGCTGGTTCTTCTAATGCTCTTAATACGATTTTAGCACCTAATTGTTCCCCACCATCTAAAGCACTTACTAATTTTTCAACAGTTGGAATTACATTTACTAATGCTGTTCCACCACCTGCAACAATACCTTCTTCCACTGCTGCTTTTGTTGCAGATAAAGCATCTTCTATTCTCAATTTTTTATCTTTCATTTCAACTTCTGTTGCAGCTCCAACACCGATAACAGCTACACCACCGGCAATTTTAGCTAGTCTTTCTTGTAATTGTTCTTTGTCATAATCACTCTTTGTTTCATTAATTTGTGCTTTAATTTGAGCAACTCTATCAGCGATTTGTTGTTTATCTCCTGCACCATCAACTATTATTGTATTTTCTTTTTGAACTTTAACTTGTTTTGCTCTACCTAATTGTGCAATTGTTGTATCTTTTAATTCTAACCCTAAGTCTGATGTAATAACTTCTGCACCTGTTAATGTTGCAATATCTTGTAACATTGCTTTTCTCTTATCTCCAAATCCAGGAGCTTTAACAGCTACAACATTTAATACACCTCTTAATTTATTTAAGATTAGTGTTGATAATGCTTCTCCTTCCATGTCATCACAAACAATTAGTAGTTTTCCTGATTCTTGCATTAAACTTTCTAATAGTGGTAATATTTCTTGAATATTGCTTATCTTTTTGTCTGTTAATAATATATATGGATTATCTAAAATAGCTTCCATTTTTTCTGTATCTGTTGCCATATATGGTGATAAATATCCTTTGTCAAATTGCATTCCTTCTACAACATTTAATTCTGTATTTGATGTTTTTGATTCTTCAATTGTAATAACACCATCTTTTGAAACTTTTTCCATTGCTTCTGCAATTAAGTTTCCTATTTCTTCATTGTTTGCAGAAATACTTGCAACTCTTGCGATATCGTCTTTTCCATTAACATCTGAACTAATTTCTTTTAATCCTTCTACTGCAGTATTGACTGCTTTATCCATACCTCTTTTTATTGCCATTGGGTCTGCACCTGCTGCTACATTTTTTACACCTTCTTTAATCATGCTTTGTGCTAAAACTGTAGCTGTTGTTGTTCCATCACCTGCAACATCGTTTGTTTTTGTTGAAACTTCTTTAACTAATCTTGCACCCATATTTTCAAATTTATCTTCTAATTCGATTTCTTTTGCAATTGTAACACCATCATTTGTAATAAGTGGTGCTCCAAAGCTTTTATCTAATACAACATTTCTTCCTTTTGGTCCTAATGTAACTTTTACAGTATCTGCTAATTTATTAACACCTTCTAATAAAGATTTTCTTGCATCTTCTCCAAATTTAATTTCTTTTGCCATTTTTAATCAAACTCCTTTCGAAATTTTGGAAACAAACTCAATTTTTTTTAGTTCAAGTCTTTCCATTTTTTTATTTTGTTGTCAAAATTGTATAAATATTTTTAACAATATTTTTAAATATAATAATTTAATACTTTTATTATGCTGACACATACTTTTTTATTCAACAATTGCTAATATGTCATCTTGTTTTACAATAATATAATCTGTTCCTTCATATTTTACTTCTGTTCCAGAATATTTACTAACAATTACATTATCACCTTTTTTAACTATCATTGTTTCTGGTTTTCCATCTATTATTTCTCCAGGTCCTATTTCTATAACTTCTGCTACTTGTGGTTTTTCTTGTGCTGATTGTGATAATATAATTCCACTTTTTGTTGTTTCTTCGCCTTCTTTCATTTTTATTAATACTCTACTTCCTAATGGTTTAATCATTTAAATTACCTCCTTTAATTTTAGCACTCTGTCTTTGTGACTGCTAATAATGTATACCCATTTTTATCAAATGTCAATACTATTTTTTTATTTTTCACAAAAAGTTCACATATTTATTGTATGCCTTGATTTTTCAACATATTCCCGTATGACATTTTGTCATGTTTTTATTGTATAGGAAAAATCGACTTTTATCTTGAACCCATATAAGATTTTTCCGTATACAACAAGGTTAAGCATCCTCTATTCGTGTAATAATTGCGAAGCAATTTTGCACATGTGTGCGTCGAAATC
>CAYVCM010000125.1:0-3906 GCA_964449925.1 uncultured Clostridium sp. | reverse complement strand
TGCTGTTTAATATCGGATGCTTAACCTTGTTGTATAAGGTCAAGATAAAAACCTATTTTTTCTTATAAATAACAAAAATAGATAACTGCTTTTTTGCAATTATCTATTAAAAATTTTTTCTGCTATTTTTTGAATCCAACTTTCATTGTCTGTATCATCGATTTCTACTTTTTCTGTTGCAGATTCAATATAATCTTCCTTTGCTAGATTAATATATACAGTTTGTTTATTTGTTAATTTTTGCATTCCCAATTTTTCTTTTGCTTGTTTTTCTATATTACTTAAATTCAAGCTGTTTTCTATGGTTACTTGTAATTGCTCATTCTCTTTTTGTAATGATGCCAACTCTGTTTTTAAGTCCTGTACTTCATTAAACTTTTCATTAATTTGAGTGTTTCGATAACTTATGGTAAATAATACAGCAAATATAACCAATACTAATAAAGTTGCTTTTCTATGCTTTTTCTTTTGTTCCTTTGACAATTTCACATCTTGTTTAGGCAAATCTTTAACAACTTTAATATTTTGTTTTTTCTTTTCTCTTTTATAATCTGGCTCTAGCTTTCTTGGGCTTGTCTCATATTGATATCTTGCTGCCATAGGTTATCTCACCTCCTTTTGCTTTAGTTTTTTATTATTTATCCTCAAATGATTTTTTTTCAAAAATTCTTAATTTTGCACTCTTACTTCTAGTATTTTCTTCTTGCTCTTCTTTTGAAGCAATAATTGGTTTTCTTGTAATAATTTTTCCTAATGATTTTGCTCCACACACACAATATGGTAAATCTGGTGGACATGTACATTTTCCTTGTGCTTCTATATATGCATTCTTAACTGCTCTGTCTTCTAATGAGTGAAATGTAATAATACATAATCTTCCCTCTGTTTTTAAACATTCTATACAATCTTTTACTGTTTGATATAATGGTTTGATTTCATTATTAACTTCTATTCTAATTGCTTGAAATGTTCTTTTTGCTGGATGTCCATCATTTTGTTTAGATTTTGGGATTGATTTTTCTATAATATCTACTAATTCTTTTGTTGTGTGTATTGGTTTTTCAACTCTATATTTACAAATATTTTTAGCAATTTGTCTTGAGAATCGTTCTTCTCCATATTCATAAATGATATTTGCCAATTCTTTTTCTGAATATTCATTTATTACTTTTTTTGCTGTTAGTTCTTGGCTTTTGTCCATTCTCATATCTAATTCGTTTTCACCTAGATAGCTAAATCCTCTATTTCTTTCATCCAACTGATATGATGAAACACCTAAATCTAACAAAATACCATCAACCTGTCCAATTTCTAGTTTTTGTAATATTTCTTTTATATTGTCATGATTATCATGTATATATGTTACATTTTGATATTTTGATAATCTTTCTTTAGAAGCTTTTAAAGCTTCCTCATCTCTATCAATTCCGATTAATAATCCTTTACTTGATAATCTTTTTACAATCTCTATACTATGTCCTGCTCCACCCATAGTACCATCTACATAAGTACCATCTGGTTTTATATTTAAGCCTTCTATACATTCTTGAAGCAAAACTGGTTTATGCTCAAAATTCAAAATCACACCTCTTAAATTCGAATTATGCTTAAACAACTGGTAATTTGAGAACTACCAGTTGCCTTTATCGTTGTATATTTCAATTTCTCTTTTGGATTTTTAAAGCTTTTGTATATTTTTCTTTAGTATACTTATCTTTTGTTCTTCTTTAATTTAATTTTATCTTTTGTATTTTTATTATTTATCTTTTGTATTTTTGTCTTTGGTTTTTATATAAACTTTTTCAAGTTATATACCTAAATTTGCCATGTTTTCAGCAATTTCATCTGCTGATATATTTTCATCACATGTTTCCCAAACACCTTTGTCCCAAATTTCTAATCTTGTTCCTACTCCAATAATAACTACTTCTTTGTCTAATTTTGCTGCTGTTCTTAAATTGTTTGGTATTAAAAATCTTCCTTGCTTGTCTAGTTCACACTCTGTTGCACCTGATAAGAAAAATCTTACAAAGTTTCTGGCATTTTTATCAGAAAGAGGTAATAATTTTAATTTTGTTTCGAAGTTTAACCATTCTTCTTGTGAAAATGCAAATAAGCATCCATCTAACCCTTTTGTTACGATGAACTTTTCTCCCATGTCTTGTCTTAATTTTACTGGCATAATCAATCTGCCCTTAACATCTAGAGAATGCTCATATTCACCAATTAGCAATGGTCTTCCACCTCATTTCCTTTTTCCACCACTTTGTACCACTTCTCTCCACTTCACCTAAATTGTAATATAAGTTTTTGTATTTTGCAATACTTTTTTTAAATTTTTTTGATTTTTTTTATTTTTTTGGTTACTGTTCAGAGTTAATATGATAGAAAAGGGGGGAGGATACATTATTTTAAATTGAATAAATGACGAATGTGATTGGAAAATGATTAGAAACTCTTAAATTTTTTTATGGAAAATGTTCGCGCTTGACGTGAAAGGGTGCCATAAAAAAATTTTAGAGGTTCTTGAAATTTGTATTGAGCCGAGGAATTTATGAAATTTAAAATAATGTATCCTCCCCCCTTTTCTATCATATTAACTCTGAACAGTAACTTTTTTTGTAAATTTAAAAATTCTGTATTAAGCTAAGTAACAAATAATTTGGAAAATATCACACCTTTCATAATATTACTAAATAGTAACTTTTAATTTAATAAATTATACATTATTAATTTTTCACGAACATATAGTTCTTGTGTATATAATCTTTCTAATTGTAAGTTCGTTCTATTTTAGATTATGAATTGATATACTTTTGTATAAATAAATATGGAGGAACCTTTATGGATAGTAATGAGAGATATTTAAGAAAAAATATTGGTAGAAAAATTAAATTAGCTAGATCTAGAACAAACTATACACAAGAAAAACTAGCTGAAAAACTTTCTTTATCAACTAGATACATTAGTCAATTAGAAAGAGGTATTGCTTTTGGAAGTGCTACAACTATTATAAATCTTTGTAAAGCATTAAATATAAGTTCTGATTTTCTTTTTGATGATTTAATTGATAATGATGCTTCCTCTTTTAATGATTTGGTAGATGATAAGTTTTTAGAAGCTTATATGAAATTAAATAATTATAATAAAGAAGTTGTTTATTTATTAGCGACTCAATTAGTAAAAATGCAAGAAGAGAAAAGTGGAAATAATAAAATAGCAAACTAATTATTTGAAAGTTCGTTTATATAAATACAAATTATACCTTCTTTCTCTAAAAGGAAAAGATACTATGCAAAACACATACATAGTATCTTTTCTTTTTTAACATAAAAAATATGAAAAATATACATCGTCAATTAATTGTTGTACTTGTTGCTCCTGTTCCTACAACGTCCTCTTGAAGAGAACGCCAAGTATTACAACCAACAATTCCATCTACCGTTAATCCTCTTGCTTTTTGATATTGTTTTACAGCATTTTGTGTTGCAGAACCAAATATTCCATCTAATCCATTTGTATTATATCCTAATGTGTTTAAATCATCTTGTGCAATTAAGACATAATTACTTAAACTTCCTCTTCTGATTTGTGGAAATCCACCTGTACTGCATGCAGGTGTACCAAATCTCTTATCAAAATGAACCCATGTTGGTGTTAGTGAAATAGGTTCTACATATGTCCATACTCCTGAATTATTAGCAGAATTCCATAATGTTCTTCTTCTTGATGATGTTAAGGTTTGACCTACATCAAAAGCAACTCCTGCATAATGTTGTGACTGTGCCTACACAGTTGAACCACTATTTTTTTATGTTTATTACAAAAGGTTCTAAAATATGCTTCATGTGTTCTTTACATAATTCTTCTCTAATTATAGCTTCTCCTCCAAATAAATAAAATAAA
>CAYVCM010000124.1:0-4022 GCA_964449925.1 uncultured Clostridium sp. | reverse complement strand
TTTCTTAGAGTTCAATACTCTAAGAAAATTTTCGTTTTGTTTTAATAAATATGTTCTCTTTAAATCTTTTTATTTATTTGAATATCTTGAATAATTTCACAAGTATATTATTATAATGAATTAATTTCTTCTGTTAGTCCTGTTACTTCTTGTCTTGGCAAACTCTTTATGAAGTATTCCCGTTTTTGGAACATGTTTCCAAAAGCCCTCAAAGATATTATTCAAATACAGGATATCCTTCATCTCCTAATTTCCAGCTATTCCATTCTGACGGATATTGCCCATCTTCTCCAGTATAAGTATTTAAAATATTAACAAATTCTATTGAGTTTATATTTTCTATGGATGTTATTTCTCCATCATCTGTACTTCCACTACCAATACCACTTTTAGCAATACTTGATAAATAGTATACTTGATTAACATATAGATACTGTGCCTTTTGTCCCCAACCATTATTTCTTATTGTTCCAACAACTCCGCCAACAGTACCTCCTGATACTTCTCCACTCGTGTAACAGTTATATATATAAATTTCCATGTCTTCATAAGCATATCCACCTATACTACCAACAATTCCACCTGTACTACTTGTTCCTTTTATTATTCCTATATTATAACTATTTCCAATATAACAATTTCCAATTGAGGTATAACTTGGTAAATTGCAACTTCCTATAATACCTCCTGCATTGCTTCCTTGTACATTTCCAAAATTATTATTATTATATAGTATAACATCTTCTCCTGCTCTATAAAGTCCTGCAATTCCACCTGCAGCACTATTTGCTACAATTTCTCCATAATTACTGCAATTATAGATTTCTGACACGACATTTATACAACCAATAATTCCACCTGTATAAACTGTACAATTTTCTGTTCCAACTTTTCCATAATTTTGACATGATTTTATATTTACTTTTGTAACATCATTAACACAACCTATTATTCCACCTATTCCAGCATAAGCATAAGCTGAACCTGTAATGTTAATGTTTCCATCATTTTGGCAAGAACTTATATTTAGACATGTATATCCTATAATACCTCCTACCATATTATATCCTGTAACATTTGCATGATTAATACAATTTTCTATGGATTTAGCATATTGTCCAATAATTCCTCCTGTATGACCAGCTCCTATTATCTCTCCTGAAATCTCTAAGTTTTTAATAGTTGTATATGATGTAGAACCCGCTCCAAATAATCCAACACCCCTTCCAAAGCCATAACCATTTAATTCTGTGTCATTTTCATAATTTATATATATATTACTAATTTGATAATTTTCCCCATTAAAAGTTCCATTAAAACTTCCACTTAAACCTATCGGTGTAAACCCTGTCCCTGTTGTCATTTCATTCATTAATGTATTTCCATCACTTTCATCTCCATTTATATCTCCAAAATCTGTCCTTTCACTATCTTGATATGATAACTTAGATTTAAAATTTAGATTTACTTTTAATGACACATATTTTCCATTAAAATAGTTTACTGATGTTATTTCTACTGGCTCTCCATTTTCTAACTTGATACCACTTCCATTTACCATATTAGAAAATGCTACTAAATCTTCTATACACCATATTTCATATGGATTGTCTTCTGTCCCATCTAATTCTTCTCCATTTATTCCAACTGTAATATCTCCTGGTGAATTGTCTTTTATAATTTCTTGCACTTGTGTAACATTTCCATCTTTATCTACTGTATAATATCTGTTACTTTCTACAAATACAATTTCAAATTCATCTCCTATATCTGTTGCTTCTGTTTTTCCTTCTCCTGTTTCTTTATCTAGTTGTTCTTGTAATTCACTTTCTTCCAAATTACCATATTTATTATTTCCCATTGCTTGTACTGTTGCTTTTTCTACAATTTCTCTTTCATTTGCAATTTCTGTTTCTTCTTTGGCAACTCCTACACTATTAATAAGCCCATTCTCTCCTGTTATGGCACTTATTGTTATTCCTGCTAAAATTAGTAGGACAATAATTGTAATTACTAATGCTATTAAGGTAATACCTTTGCTTCGATTATTAATTTGTTCTTCCATAAACATATTTTTTGGTATTATTGCTTTCTTTTGACTTTCTTTGTTTCCTTGATTATATTTCATCATTTGTTTATTCCTTTCTTTTCATTTTCTTTTATATCTAAGCTTTTTTCACCTTGTTTCACATTCCTGAAGTTTCTAACTCTAGGAAAATCAAAAAAACAGAAATGCTTTAGTATTTCTGCCTTATAAGAAATTTCTGTTCTAGAAAATTTTTTCTTAATTTTATTTTTTTATTTATAATTTTTTATTTGCTATCTATTGACTTTACTGAGTTTTATTGCTATCATAATTTTAGTTTTACTTCCTAGAGTTAGAAACTCTAGGAAAATTTTTTGGTAATGAAAAAATATAGATAAAAAATTCCAATAAAAAATCGCCTTGAACTTATTTCTAAATTCAAAGCGTTTATTAATTTTAATTTTCTCAACATTGTCGATAAAATTCTATACATAATTAGAATTTCATATCATTTGCTATCTTCTTCACTTATATCAATGTATAAATTTAAATCTTCCTCTGTTGGCAATGCTTCTATTATTTCTTTTGGTAATATTTCAAAAGAAGATATACCTATTGGATTTTCGACACTATTTAACGAATATTCAACTGTTAATCTATTCTTTCCTTTACATAGTATTAATCCTATTGTGTCAGTATCTTTATCTGTTTTTAATATGTTATTTACAGCATTTATATAAAAGTTCATTTTTCCCGCATACTCTGGTTTAAATTTTCCTATTTTCAATTCAATTACTACATAACATCTTAATTTTAGATGATAAAATAACATATCTATAAAATAGTCTATATTATCTACTGTTATTTTATATTGATTTCCTACAAAACTAAATCCTTTTCCTAGTTCAATCAAAGTCTCTTTAATTCTTTCAACTAAAGCATCTTCAAGTTCCGTTTCCATATATTTTTCTTTTAATAATGGTAAATTAAATATATATGGATCCTTTTGCATATTATTTGCTAAATCACTTAATGGAGGAATCAACTTTTCCTTGAAGTTATTATCTTTAATTTGCTTTCCTTGTCTTTCATACAATTTTGTATCAATTTGAACTGCCAAAACATCAACAGACCAGCCATTTTCTACACACTTTTCCATATACCATAATCTTTCATCTGTATCTTTTACTTTATCTAAAATAAGCATATTGTGCGACCATGGAATTTGTGCAGATGCTATCTGCACTTTTTCATCTGTACTTAATTCCTTATAAAACTTTTTCATATTTTTTATATTTCTTACTGAAAAACCCTTTATGTTTGGAAATTCAACTTTCATTGCAATACTTAAATTTTCTATAAATTTATTACCCCAAGAAGATTTTTCATATACTAATTTTCCCACATAATAATATAAATCTATTAGCCTTTTATTCGCATCGCTCATTATTAATGTTTGTGTTTTATAAATTTCACTTTTTATGTTTGCTACAATTTGTTTAAAATCTTTTTCTAACATTTTATTTTCTTCCATATAATCACTCTTTTCATTTTTGATTTTTTATATTTTTATACATTCAGTTGTTTATATTTCCCAAATTGTGCAGACGCCGTCTGCACAATTTAATGTTATATAAGCATTATAACATTTATTTTTTTTTATTTCATTAAAAATATGAAAAAAACAAATTTATATTATAAAAATATCAAAAAAGATGAAATTGTATTTATTTTTTACAATTCATCTTTTGGTACCATATAAGTATAGCTATTACATAAGTTGATAATTATACTTTAAATATGTGAAAATTTTATTTTTACTAAATTGTTGTTAGGCGGAAACCTTTGCTATTACTACATTTTATTTTTTCGTCATATACTTCTTATCTTTGCAAACTCTTTATGAAGTATTCTCGTTTTTGGAACATGTTTCCAAAAGCCCTCAAAAATATTATTCAAATACAGGATATCCTTCATCTCCTAATTTCCAGCTATT
>CAYVCM010000123.1:0-4024 GCA_964449925.1 uncultured Clostridium sp. | reverse complement strand
GCTTGACATAATAGGCTTTTTTTGACATAATATATAATAAATTTAGTATAAAAAAAGTGGGAGAAATAAATGGAGATTGAAAAATTAAAATCAATTATAGAAGCTATATTATTTGCAGCAGGAAGAATTGTAAAGACAAGTGAATTAATATTAGTTCTAGAAAAAAATGAAGAAGAAATTAGTACGATTATCAAAAGTATGCAAGAAGACTATAAAGCAAGCAATCGTGGAATAGAAATAATCAAAGTAGAAGATGGATATCAATTAGCAACTAAAAAAGAATTGTATGAATATATTTATCCAATTTTAGATAAAAGAACAAAACCAAATTTATCTACTGCTTCATTAGAAACTTTGTCTATTATTGCATATAATCCTAGAATTACAAGAGCAGAAATTGAGGCAATAAGAGGTGTATCAGCAGATGCATGTGTTTATAAATTATTAGAGTATGGACTAATTGAAGAAGCTGGAAAAACAGATTTACCAGGAAAACCAATGTCATATAAAACAACAGATGAGTTTTTAAAGATGTTTGGATATAGCTCATTAAATGATTTACCAGAATTGCCAAGATATAAATTAGATAGTAATCAACAAATTGTTATTGATGATTTGGTTGAAAATGAAGAAAAGTCAAATGATGAAGATATTAATAATACAAATATAGAAGTTACTTCTGAAAAAATAGAAGATATAAATAAACCTCATAATAAGCAAGAGGCTCCAATGCCCGAAAGGGAAGGGGTAAGTGATAACAAATAATAAATTTTTAATATGAGGAGAGATGAAAAATGAAAAATGAAAAAGAATTTGTAAAAGATATTACAAATATAGATGAAAATTTTCCACAGTGGTATACAGATATTGTATTAAAAGCAGAATTAGCAGATTATACAGATGTAAAAGGCTTTATTGCAATTAAACCTTATGGATATGCAATTTGGGAAAATATACAAAAATATGCAGATGAAAAATTTAAAGAGCATGGAGTAAAAAATATTTCTATGCCTGTATTAATTCCTGAAAATTTATTAAATAAAGAAAAAAACCATGTAGAAGGATTTGCACCAGAAGTTGCTTGGGTAACTATGGGTGGAGGAGAAGAATTAGAAGAAAGGTTATGTGTAAGACCTACTTCTGAAACTATCTTTTCTACTATGTATTCAAAATGGTTAAATTCATGGAGAGATTTACCATTTTTATATAATCAATGGTGTAGTGTATTGCGTTGGGAAAAAGAAACCAGACCATTTTTGCGTTCAAGGGAATTTCTATGGCAAGAAGGACATACAATTCATGAAACAGCAGAAGAAGCTCAAAAATTCACAATGGATATGTTAGAAGTATATGCAGATGTTATTGAAAATTTATTAGCAATACCAGTATTAAAAGGTCAGAAAACAGAAAAAGAAAAATTTGCAGGAGCAGAAGCAACTTATACAGTAGAAACATTAATGCATGATGGTAGAGCTTTACAAGGTGGAACATCACATTATTTTGGTCAAAATTTCACGAAACCATTTGATATTAAATTCCAAAACAGAGATGGTAAACAAGAATATGCATATCAAACTTCTTGGGGAATTAGTACTAGATTAATTGGAGCAGTTATCATGGCACATGGAGATAATCGTGGACTAAAATTGCCACCATTAGTTGCACCAATTCAAGTAGTTATTGTACCAATTGCACAACAAAAAGAAGGGGTATTAGAAAGAACTACTGAATTAAAAGAGAAATTAAGCAAAAAATTTAGAGTAGAATTAGATGATAGAGACAATTATTCAGTAGGATATAAATTTAATGATTGGGAAATGAGAGGGGTACCAGTTAGAATTGAAATGGGACCTAGAGATATTGAAAATGGAGAAGCTGTTTTGGTAAGACGAGATACTTCTGAAAAGATTTTTGTAAAAATAGAAGAAATAGAAGATAAATTGGATCAATTATTAAAAGATATTCAAAAATCTATGTATGAAGTATGCCAAAAAAGAGTAAAAGAAAAAACGACAGTAGCACATGATATGGAAGAATTAAAGAAAAACTTGGATGAAAATCAAGGCTATGTTAAAACTATGTGGTGTGGAAGCCAAGAATGTGAAGATAAAGTAAAAGAAGTTACAGGTGCACCATCTAGATGTATGCCTTTTGAACAAGAACATTTAGGTGATACTTGTGTATGTTGTGGCAAACCAGCTACAAAAATGGTAGTTTGGGGAAGACAATACTAAATATACAACAATGAAGACGGTAACAATTTGGTTATCGTCTTTTTAAGAATATAAATATTTTTAATGAAAATATTAATAAATTAAATACTTTTCATAAGTTCTTTTTGTTTCTGTTCAATTAATTTCTTATCATCATCATCTAAATTTTTGAGAGAAAAATCAAGAAGTTCAATAACAGTTTTATTAAAAGAAATATTTTTTAAATCTGATAAAATTTGAATATCATCAACAAGATTCTCTGGTAATCTAAGAGTTTTACTAACACCACTATGATTTCTAGGAATTTTTAATTTTCTCAAAATTATCACCACCAATCAAACATAATAATTACTACAAATATTTTATAATTAAAAATCAATGAAATATGCACCTAAAAACACTTGCAAAATAGTTGCGCTAAATGTATAATGATAGTGAAAAAAAGTAAACATATTCTAAATTATAGTTAAAAACTACAATTTACTAAAATGAATACTTTAAGAAAAAGAGAGGAGAAGCAAAAGATGAAAATAAGTGAAAAAATTAGAAAAAGAAGATGCAAGTACCAATTACAAGATATAATGTCAAACAGAGAAAAAGGTATTACTTTAATTGCTTTAGTTATTACAATAATAGTATTACTAATTTTAGCAGGAGTAACTATTGCAACATTAACAGGAGAAAATGGAATAATAACAAGAGTAGTAGAAGCATCAGAAGAAACAGAAAAAGCTAATTTAATAGAGCAAGTGCAAATGGATATACTAGAAAAGCAAGCAGAAAATCAAGATGGAAGTATTAGTAAAGAAGAATTTAAGGAAATATTAGAGAAATATTTTGATAATGTGCCAGAAGAATTACCAGATGATTTAGCAGATTTAGAATTAATAGCTAAAGAAGAATATGGTGGACAAACAATAGAAATAGCAGAGATATGGAATGGAACATTTGAGGAAGAAAAAGAGTATATAGGAACAACATCATCATATGCAGGATATTATGCTGATATAGATGGAGATGGAAATGTAGATGGAATTGTTTATGCAGATTTGGCAGTAGGAGGTAGTGGTGAATGGAGTAATACTAATAGTTGGGGAATATATGAATATAGTGCAGTAACAAGTGGACTAAAAAACTATTATGTAAGTCAAACAGGATATGAAGGAATATTTGGAACAAAGGATGTATTAGTGTCAGAAGGAAATGGGACAGATAGATTTTATGTAATGGCATTAGAAGATATCAATGTAGGAACAAGTTATTCTTGGTATGATGCGGCATATGGACAACTAGATAATGCAGTAGAAACATCAGCAAATGATTTTGGACAAGGAAAAGAAAATACAGCATATGTATTGGCTAAATGGAAAGCAGAAGAATGGGGAACTAAAAATGATAATGAAACATATCAAGACCTATGGGGAGAAATAGAAGAGGAAATAAATGAAGGATGGTTTGTACCGTCAAAATCAGAATGGTCAGCATTTGGTGGTAATTTAGGAGTAACATCAAGTAATTATGAAACTTATGGGTTAAGTGGCTGGTACTGGTCGTCTTCACAGTACAAGACATACAGTGCGTATGTTATAGGTTTTGCTAATAATGCTATGGGACACTATTATGTAAATGGAGACAACTATGTTCGTCTAAGTACGACTTTTTAATTAAATAAAGCAATGAATTTTTCAAAAATGTAAAGTAACAAAAATTGCTTTACATTTTTTGGTATACATGATAAAATAATTTTACTCTAATTTCATATTTTATCTTAAAAATTTTAAATCTAAAGGCAATTTTCTAGCCGAAATTCA
>CAYVCM010000122.1:0-4159 GCA_964449925.1 uncultured Clostridium sp. | reverse complement strand
TTTGCTATTTTATTTTTCTTGGAATACAGGAAAGTAAAAAACAGAAATATGTAGAATACGATGGAGAAAATTTAAACGAAAGCAAATATCCAGGTTATAAAGAATTGATAGATGCATTGCTAGAAGAACATCCAAATTGGACATTTACTTTATTTTATACAAGATTAGATTGGGAAGAAGTAATTGAAAATGAAGGACATAAAGATAATACAGAATATCCAACAAATTTAATTCCAGATTCTTCAGCATATCCAGATGATTGGAAATGTGAAATAGATGGTGATAAAACATTTGATAATGGAACATGGTTATGTGCTTCTGATAAAGCAATTGCATATCAGATGGATCCAAGAAATATACTAAATGAAGATAATATTTTTCAATTCGCAGAGTTAAAATATGTGGAAGATGCACAGACAGAAGAGGGAATTTATGAAATAACAGAAGGTACTTTTCTAGAAGGTGATAGCATAACAGAAGCATTATTACAAGCTGGCGAAAAAGCTGATTTAGATCCATACTTTATTGCATCAAGATTAATTCAAGAGCAAGGAAGAAGTGGCACAGTGCTATCAACAGGATATGAATATAATGATACAATTGTATATAATCCATTTAATATTCAAGCAAAGGGGAATTCATCAGAAGAAATTATTCAAAATGCAGCACAATATGCATATGAACAAGGTTGGGATACTTTAGAAAAAGCACTTGTTGGTGGTGTGGAATTTATCAAAGAAAGCTATATTAATGTCGGACAAAATACTTTATATTTGCAAAAATTTGACGTGGTTGACCAAGATAATAGTTTATATACACATCAATATATGCAAAATTTATTAGCAGCACAATCAGAAGCAAGCAATATGAAAGCAATTTATGAAGTTTCTGGCACAGTAGATGCAGAGTTGAATTTTATTATACCTTTGTATGAAAATATGCCAGAAGAGGTATCTGAAAAGTAAGATTTAATTCTTATGCAGGAAAAATTGCTCTCTTATTTTATAACTTGAAATAAGATTTTTCCTGCTTATTATATGCCAATATAGCTCAGTTGGTAGAGCAACGGATTCGTAACCCGTAGGTCAGCAGTTCGATTCTGCTTATTGGCTCCAAAAATTACTCTCACGAAATTTTAAAATTACTTAAAATAAGTAATTTTAGAACTTTGTGGGAGTATAATTTATAATTAATATTTAAGAAAGTTATTCAATTACAACGCAAAGTCTACTATAAAAATTTTACAAAATCACTTGAATTCAGAACAAATGTTTGATACAATATAAAAACAACAAACTTTTATTCTAGGAGAGTGATTATGTGAAAGAAGCTTATATAAAATGTTTGAAAAAATTACGAGAATTTAGAAAAAGTTTAAATACAGAAAATGATTTAAAAAGGGGAAAATTATATTTTACTTGGATTAGAGATAAAACTAAAAAAATAGAAAATGAAAAAGATATTGATTATATTTATAAAAATGTAGTGCAATATACACTAAAGAATTATAAAATTGATAAATATAATTATGAAAGATTAAATAAGCAATTGAAAAATATTGTTAAAAATAACTATGCTTTAAAGAAGAATAATTACATATTTAATAATACCAATATTTCTAAAGAAGATACAATGTTATTAACAAAAAAAGTATTGCTAAAAAGAGGAAATGTTGTATGGATAGATTTTGGATTTAATATAGGAAATGAATTTGGAGGAATGCATCCCGCTATCATATTAAAAAATTTTGATAATGAAATATTTGTATTGCCAATATCATCTAAAATACCTAAAGAATATAAAAAACTAGAACAAGATTATTACAATAAAAAGATAACACTTGAAGAATGTGAAAAGAAAAAAGGGCAAATTACAGAAATAGTACAAATAGATAATATATATAGATTTAAAGATATGATTAGATGTGCTAATATTACAAGAATGAAAAAAGTTAGTATATTAAGACTGAATTTTAATGGTACTATTGGTAAGGTTGATGGAAAATATTTAAGTACAATAAATGAAAAAATAAGGAGAGAATTTTTTGAATAAGACATTGACTTATGGCATAAAATATAGTATCATAGTATTAGAAAGTAATCAATAAGGATTGCTATGGGAGGAACGAAAGTTCCAGTAAAATTGCTATGGGAGGCAACTAATTAGAAATAATTAGTTGCCAGTTTTCTTATTGTATAGGAAAAATCGACTTTTATCTTGACTATATGTAAGATTTTTCCGTATACAACAAGGTTAAGCATCCTATATCAATCATTTTAATGATTGTTAATGTAAAATTTTGAAAGGGTTTTTGGATATAAATATGACAAGTATTACTTTACAAATAAAATTATTATAGAAGAAGTTGCAAAAATTGTGAAATATAAACATGATTTAATTATTTAATAATAAAATTAATGATATAACCATATTGAAAAATAGTAAATTATTTTTTGAATCGAATTTTCAATAATATAAAATATTTTTTCAATTCATAGATTCTAAAGAGAAAAAATGGTATAATAATATAAATTGATTTATAGAGGTAATGTCAATAGAAGAACAAAAATTATATTAAGAAAATTATATAGTGTTTTATATAGTGGATGACGAAAATTCTAAAGCGTTAGTGGTGAGAATAGGTCATGCTTTTATGGACTGAGAAAAATATTTAAAAGATGAATAGTTAGATACTAGAAATAGTAAAAATTGTAAAATATCGTTAAAAAGATGTTGACAAAAAAAGGTGAAGCAATATAAAATAATTAGTATAAGATAAATAAACAAAAGAGGAGAAGAAAATATGAAAGAAGTAGGACATGTAAGCGTTGTAGCTGTAGAGAGAGAGAGAGAGCTATACTTTAGAGAACTAAAGGATAGTATTATTAGTGATATATACAAAAAGATAGTAATAAAAGCCTAAAATATTAGGTTTTTGTTGCTATCTTTTGTGTTTTTTAAGTTTTCATATTTAAAGTAATAAATAAATCAAAAGAGGAGGAAAGGACAAATGAAAGAAAATTAAAACAAAAGAAAGGAATCACATTAATAGCATTAGTAATAACAATTATTGTGTTGCTAATCTTAGCAGGAGTAACTATTGCAACATTGACAGGAGAAAATGGAATAATAACAAGAGCAGTAGAAGCATCAGAAGAAACAGAAAAAGCTAATTTAATAGAACAAGTTCAAATGGACATACTAGAAAAACAAACAGAAAATCAAGATGGAAGTATTAGTAAAGAAGATTTTAAGGAAATATTAGAAAAATATTTTGATAATGTGCCAGAAGAATTACCAGATGATTTAACAGGATTAGAATTAATAGCAAAAGAAGAATATGGAGGACAAACAATAGAGATAGCAGAGATATGGAATGGGACATTTGGAGAAGAAAAAGAGTATATAGGAACAACAACATCATATGTAGGATATTATGCTGATATAGATGGAGATGGAAATGTAGATGGAATTGTTTATGCAGATTTGGCAGTAGGAGGTAGTGGTGAATGGAGTAATACTAATAGTTGGGGAATATATGAATATAGTGCAGTAACAAGTGGACTAAAAAACTATTATGTAAGTCAAACAGGATATGAAGGAATATTTGGAACAAAGGATGTATTAGTGTCAGAAGGAAATGGGACAGATAGATTTTATGTAATGGCATTAGAAGATATTACTCCAGGAACAAGTTATTGTTGGTATTATGCAGCAATCGGAAAACTAGATAATATAATAGGAACATCAGAAAATGATTTTGGACAAGGAAAAGCTAATACAGCAGATGTATTGGCTAAATGGAAAGAAGAAGAATGGGGAGCTCAAAATAATAATCGAGACATGTGGGGAGAAATAGAAGATGAAATAAATGCAGGATGGTTTGTACCGTCAAAATCAGAATGGTCAGCATTTGGAGATTTAACAAGTAATTTAGGAATAACAACAAGTAATTATGACACTTATGGGTTAAGAGATTGGTACTGGTCGTCTTCGCAGTGCGATATATACAATGTGTATTACGCAAGCTTTTTCGCCGGCTTTATGAACGCATTCAATGTGAATGTCACCAGCTATGTGCGCTTGAGTGCGACTTTCTAATTTTTTTCAAAATGCAAATCAAAATTACAAAAAAGTCACAAATATTTCAAAAACCTCC
>CAYVCM010000121.1:0-4198 GCA_964449925.1 uncultured Clostridium sp. | reverse complement strand
TCTGAAAATATACATCCACAATATTTTTGCATATACAACCCAAGTTCTCTTGCCTTTGCTTGACCTTCTCTAAATCCAACTCTAAAATCTCTATATAGAAAGTTTATGCCATAGTCTTTAGCTATTTTTTCACCTAATTCATGAATTTTGTCATGTTTTTGATATGGACTTACCAAAAGTGTTGTAGAAATTGTATCAAATCCATTTTCTTTTGCATATTTTACAGTTTGTTCTAATCTAACAGGATAACAATAATCTTGGCATCTTGTATCTAATGATCCTACTACATTTTTGCAAAATAAATCTAAGCCATAATTTTCTTCAAATATGGCTTCTATATTTATATTTTTTGTATATTCTTTTAAACAGTCTCTTCTTGCTTTATATTCCATGTATGGATGTATATTAGGATTAAACCAATATACGGTGGGTTCAATTTCTTCTTTTCTTAAAGTATCTATACAATATACACTACATGGTGCACAACATGTATGCAATAATAGTTTCATTCTTACTTCCTTTCTTCTTATATAATATTTTTTATGTTGAAGATGGTTCTTGATAACCCAGATGCTTATATGCTGGTGGTAAAACCACTCTTCCTCTTAATGTTCTTGCAATAAAACCTATTTGAATTAAATATGGTTCATACACATCTTCAATAGTATCTACTTCTTCTCCTACTGTTGCTGCTAATGCTTCTATTCCTACTGGTCTTCCTGCATATTGAACAATCATAGTATCTAATAATTTTCTATCTAATTCATCTAGTCCTAATTCATCAATTTCTAATTTATTAAGTGCATGTTTTGTAATTTTTAGTGTAATATTTCCATCTCCTAATACAGATGCATAATCTCTTACTCTTTTTAATAAACGATTTGCAATTCTAGGTGTTCCTCTTGATCTTCTAGCAATTTCATTGGCAGCTTCTTCTTCTATATTAACATTTAAAATTCCAGCTGAACGCTTTATAATTTTAGTTAAGTCTTCAACTGAATATAATTCTAATCTATGTACAATTCCAAATCTATCTCTTAAAGGTGTTGTTAATGAACCTGCTTTTGTTGTTGCACCAATTAATGTGAATTTTGGCAAATCTAATCTAATAGACCTAGCACTTGGCCCTTTTCCAATAATAATATCTAATGTATAATCCTCTAATGCTGGATATAAAATTTCTTCTACACTTTTACTAAGTCTATGAATTTCATCTATAAACAATACATCAAATTCTGATAAATTTGTTAATAGTGCTGCTAAATCTCCTGGTTTTTCAATGGCTGGTCCTGAAGTAATTTTTATATTAGAATTCATTTCATTAGATATTATATTAGATAATGTTGTCTTTCCTAAACCCGGAGGTCCATATAATAAAACATGATCTAATGGTTCTCCTCTTTTCTTAGCTGCTTCAATATAAATTTTCATGTTTTCTTTTATTTTATCTTGTCCAATATATTCCTCCAATGTTTTTGGTCTTAATGAATTTTCTAATCGTTCTTCTCCTGCACTTTCTAGTTCAGGATTAATAATTCTTTCTTCATCCATTTTATGGTTTCCTCCTTTTGTCTAACTAGGGGACGGAGTGATGATTTTTTGCTCCGTCCCCAAATCATCACTTGCTCCGTCCACAAAATCATCACTCCGTCCCCCAGTTGAACACACTTAACTCAGTAAGTTATTAATGCTAATAGAAATAGATAGGTCTAATTCTTTTCGCATTTTTTCATAATAATTTTCTAATTTTTCTCTTTCATCCGAAGAAAGTGAATCTAAATCAACCTCTGTTCCATCTTTAATACGAAACCATTTTTCATCAAAATAATATTCTTCTGTAACAATTCTTTCATTATTTAAACATATAAAATCTTTACTAGCAAACATATTGGTTCCTAAACTAAATCCTGCATCACCATTAATTAAATATGCAAATGTTGGCTTTATGTCTAATTTACTAACTGGCTTTTCTATTGTTATATGATTAACACCTGGTATTTTCATTGCACATGCCACTCTAATATAATTCAACTTCAAGTCTGTATCTGTTAAATTTGGATTTTGTTCCTTAAAATAGTCGTGCATTTCTTCTTCATACATAGCCATTCCATTATGATCTCCAAATACAATCATAACTGTATCATCATATAAATCTGCTTCTTTTAGTTCTTCTATGAATACTCCAAAAGCATAATCCGCATAATTTACAGCTTCTAAATAATTTCCAAATGTTGTATCTTTATATTCTCCAACATCAATACTAATTTTACTTCTATCAATTAATCCATCTAGTGTAAATGCTGTATGTGAAGATGCTGAAACCATATATGTTACAAATGGTGTATCATAATTTTGTAATTTTTCTACTGCCTGTGTATATAATAACTCATCTGATAAATATCCTGAAATAAATTCTGATGTATCTTCAAAAGAATCTAATAATTCTATATTATCTACCCCAAATTCTTGATATACATTTCCTCTATTCCAGAAATATCCTGCATTTCCATGCATATATGATGTTGTATAGCCTTCATTTTCAAACATAGTAAAGATATTATCATATGTATTTGTATAATATCTTGTATAGGACATACCATTTTCCATAGGATATAATGAAGTAATAGTAGAAAATTCCGAATCAGCCGTTGAAGAATAGCTTTGCATGAACATATTAGAAAATTCTATATTTTCACTGATAAATTTGTTTAGATTTGGTGTTACTTCTTGTCCATTAATTTCCATATTAATAACAAATTCTTGTATAGATTCTAATTGTAGTATAATAACATTTTTTCCTTCTGCAACCCCTTCTAAATCATAACTAATTTCATTATATTCTTCATCATATTCCTCTTTTAATTCTTCATAATCTGATAATAATTCTTCTTTTGTTTCATATTTTGCTTGTTTCTTTATATTAATTGTATTTTCTATATCTGATATATGATAGCCATAAATTGTACTTTTTTTCACTTGCATATCCTTATTAAATGGATCTTCATCTGTTTTTTTAATATAATCTACATCAACTTTTAGAAATAGAACAACTGCAGTAATAACTAAAGCAAGTTTTAGTACTTTTGTTCTTTTTTTAGTTTTTGGTTTTTTGCTAACTTTTATTATCCTCGTACATAGGCATAAAATAATTATGAGAATATCAAAACAATAGATAATCTCTCTTGCTTGTACCAATATTGGTAATGAACCTAAAATTTCTTCGCCATATTGAAGATTGGTAAGTTGCGCCACAGATAATACAGAACTTGAATATGTATGATATACATTGTCAGCAAATAACAAAAAGCTTAGCAAGATATCTACAATAATGGTTGTAATTGTTCTTCCTCTATTAGGTAAAGCACATACTACACAAAAAAGTGTTCCTATAAAAGCTATTGTACCTATAACTGTATCTTTATCAATAGTTTCTCTAATTGATATACTATTTAAGTAGAAGAAGATAGTTTTTAAAACCAATCCTATTCCTATAACAATTGGAAACACAGGAGAATTAAACAAAAAATTAAGTATTTCTTGTATTCTTTTTATGATAGTTTTCTTTTCTTTTTTTATCATTTCTGTTGAATGTTTACCTTGCTCTGCATTTTTTTTCTTTTTGCTTTTTTTATTATTTGACTTTTTCTCTTTTTTATTTTGTATATTCTTTTCTTCATTATTTATATTGTCTTGTTCTTTTTCTTGTACATCATTTTTTTCGTTATTCATGTTATCTTGTTCGTTTTTTTGTGTGTCAGATTCTGATTGCAATGTTTCCTCTTGAAATTTAATATTTTCTGATTTTTTTTCGCTATTTGCATTTTCGTTATTCATTTTTTAATTCATTCCTTCCATTGTTGTAATTTTATTAATAAGTTCATTTAAATTTGATTAATAAAATTTTCTATTATTTCTAACATTTTTTTATTATTTTCTACATATGGTTTTGGTTCAAAATCTTTAATTTTTTTAATTGCTTCTTCTAGTTCTTCTAAAGATTTTATACCAATAATATTTCCATTTTTTTGAAATTTTTCTACAATTTCTGTTTGATGATTATTGACATGTTCTCC
Source organism: uncultured Clostridium sp. (assembly GCA_964449925.1). GTDB lineage: Bacteria > Bacillota > Clostridia > TANB77 > CAG-508 > CAG-269. The sequence continues at coordinate 125 of CAYVCM010000121.1, read as the reverse complement.
ATACTCATGTAATCTTGGCATAGCAATTACTTTTTTTCCTTTTTCTAAAGAAGTAATAATAGAACCAACACCTCCATGTGTAATTATAAAATTAGCATTTTGTTCTAATTTGTCTAATTCTTCTC
>CAYVCM010000120.1:0-4264 GCA_964449925.1 uncultured Clostridium sp. | reverse complement strand
TGTACCAATGTTAACGTGTGGCTTTGTTCTTTCAAATTTTTCCTTTGCCATTTTTCAATTCCTCCTTTTTATTTAGGTAAAGGTAGCTTTCGTACGCTTCCTTTCCTTGTTTATATAATTAAAATTTAATAACATAAATTTCTTTTAGCATAAGCATTTTATAACATTTTATTGAAAAAATCAAGCATTTTCATTAAATATTATAAATCTAATCAAAGTTTAGATTATTTAGCTAAAATCTTGTACATTGAGGTCTGCTTTAATTTAATAAAATTTGCAAGATAGTGATTTTAAACCTCTATTTTAAATTTGGCATAAAATTGCTGTAATGTGCATTTTTATTGATTAAAACAAGACGAAGATATACTTTTTGTACATCGAGGTTTGCTTTAAGTCAATAAAAATGTGCAGGACAGTGATTTTAGACCTCTTTTTCAATTTTGCATAAAATTGCTAGATTGTGAATTTTTATTAATTAAAGCAAGACGAAGGTGTACTTTTTGTACATCGTGGTTTGCTTTAACTTAATAAAAATTTGCAAGATAGTAATTTTAGGCAAAATTAGTCTTTTTTAGCACGAGAAGCAACAATCTGCTCCAACACAGATTTTGGAACTTCTTCATAATGAGAAGGTTCCATAGAGTAAGTACCTCTACCCTGTGTTCTAGAACGCAAATCTGTAGCATAACCAAACATTTCAGATAATGGAATAAATGCGTGGATTTCTTGCATTCCATCATTTCCATCCATACCTTCCATTCTACCTCTTCTTGAATTCACATCACCAATAACATCTCCCATATATTCTTCTGGAACTGTTATTTCAACTTTCATAATAGGCTCTAATATAACTGATTTAGCTTGTTTACAACCCTCTTTGAAAGCCATAGATGCAGCGATTTTAAATGCCATTTCTGAAGAGTCAACTTCATGGTATGAACCATCAACTAATGTTGCTTTAAAATCAATAACTGGGTAACCAGCTAGTATACCACTTTCTGCGGCTTCTCTCATACCTTGTTCAATAGCTTTAAAATATTCTTTAGGAACTGCTCCTCCGACAATTTTACTTTCGAATTCAATTCCTTTACCTGGCTCTAATGGTTCCATTTCAAACCAAACATCACCATATTGTCCTTTACCACCAGATTGACGAATAAATTTACCTTGAACTTTTACTTTATTTCTAATTGTTTCTTTGTAAGCAACTTGTGGTTTACCTACATTACATTCAACCTTAAATTCTCTTTTTAATCTATCAACAATGATATCTAAGTGTAACTCACCCATACCAGCAATGATAGTTTGTCCTGTTTCTTGGTTTGTATAAGTTTTAAATGTTGGATCTTCCTCTGCAAGCTTTGTTAAAGCAATTGCCATTTTTTCTTGAGCTACTTTATCTTTTGGCTCAATAGCAATATCAATAACTGGCTCTGGGAATTCCATTGATTCTAGAATAACTGGATTATTTATATCACATAAAGTATCACCTGTTGTTACTTCTTTTAATCCAACTGCAGCTGCAATATCACCAGCATATACTTTATCTATATCTTCTCTGTGATTTGAGTGCATTTGTAATATTCTTCCGATTCTTTCTTTTTTATCTTTATTAGAGTTTAATACAGTAGAACCTGATTCTAATGTACCTGAATATACTCTAAAGAAACATAATTTTCCAACAAATGGGTCTGTTGCAATTTTAAATGCTAATGCTGCAAATGGTTCTGTATCAGAAGTTTTTCTTTCTACCTCATTACCATCTAAGTCAACACCTTTGATATGTGGAATATCTAATGGTGATGGCATATAATCAACTATTGCATTTAATAATTCTTGAACACCTTTGTTTTTATATGAAGAACCACATGTTACTGGAACGATTGTGTTATCAATTGTACCTTTTCTTAATCCTTTTTTAATCTCTTCCTCTGTTAATTCTTCACCTTCTAGATATTTCATCATTAATTCTTCATCTTGGTCTGCAACAGCTTCTATCATGATATCACGATGTTTTTTTGCTTCTTCTTTCATATCATCTGGAATATCTGTTTCTTCTATTTCTTTTCCTAAATCATCTTTATGAATAAAAGCTCTCATTTTGATTAAATCAACAATTCCTTTGAAATTGTCTTCTGCTCCAATTGGTAATTGGATAGCAACTGCGTTTGCTTTTAATCTATTTTTTAATTGGTCAATACATAGTTCAAAGTTAGCACCTGTAACATCCATTTTATTTACATATACCATTCTTGGAACTCTGTATTTATCAGCTTGTCTCCAAACTGTTTCTGTTTGTGGTTGAACTCCACCTTTTGCAGCTAATACTGTAACAGTACCATCTAAAACTCTTAAAGATCTTTGAACTTCTACTGTGAAATCAACATGTCCAGGTGTATCGATAATATTAATTCTATTATTGTTCCAGAAACAAGTTGTAGCAGCAGATGTAATTGTAATACCTCTTTCTTGCTCTTGCTCCATCCAGTCCATAGTTGCTTCACCTTCGTGAACTTCTCCTATTTTATGTGTTTTTCCTGTATAAAATAGTATTCTTTCAGTTGTTGTTGTTTTCCCTGCATCAATGTGAGCCATAATTCCTATATTTCTTGTTCTCTCAAGCGGATATTGTCTTCCTGCCATTTTATCTTTTCCCCCTCTCTAGAATTCGGTTTTATCTCTTTTTGTTTTTTAATTTTATATTTTCTAAATTATCATTAAAATTGTTGAGATGTGCATTTTGAATTAGTCAGTTCAGGTTGAAGGCGTACGATGGTACATCGAAATCTGGACTGGATAATCAAAATGTGCAGATTATTATTAATATTTGTAATTTTCACCAAAAGTAGTGAGATGTACATTTTCAATAAATAAGACAAGCCGAAGGTGTACTATTTGTACATCGAGGTTTGGATTATTTAATGAAAATGTGCAGATTACTGCTTTTCGTGAAAATTTTACCATTTGTAGTGTGCAAAAGCTTTATTAGCTTCGGCCATTCTATGAGTATCTTCTTTCTTCTTAAAAGCTCCACCATTTCCATTAACAGCATCAATTAGTTCACCAGCTAATTTTTCAGCCATAGTTTTCTCATGTCTATTTCTAGCATAAGTAACAATCCATCTTAAACCTAAAGTTTGTCTTCTTTCTGGTCTAATCTCTAATGGAACTTGATATGTTGCACCACCAACTCTTCTAGCTTTAACCTCAAGAACTGGCATAACATTTTCTAAAGCTGCCTCAAAAACTTCTAGTGGATTTTTTCCTTCTCTTTCTTTTATAATATCAAACGCATCATATACGATTTTTTGTGCTACAGATTTTTTACCATCTAACATAATATTATTTACTAACTTTGTAACAACTTTACTATTATATATTGGATCTGGTAAAACATCTCTTTTTGCTACATATCCTTTTCTTGGCACTATTCTTCCCTCCTTAAACATTTTTATCAGGGACACATTTTAACTTTTCTTCATTTTAGCTAGAGAAATTCTCTATTTATATGAATTAATGATTAAAAGTTCTAAATATTATCCCTTTATTGAACACTCATTAGAGTATTCTAGGTACTCTGAAAAGTTTCCTTTTCCGCATAGTGCTATATATTCTATCTAAATTTAAGTACCAATTTAGCAAGAGTACAAGCACTAGTTCTTTTTCAATTTTTCTTTTTTGCTTCAAAAACCTATTTTTTTAAATAAATCAAAGCAAGTTGCTGCTTTCAATTTGTTTTGTTTAAAATAAAGCAAATTAGGTATATTGTGCATTTTTGTTAAATTATATAGACTGAAGGTGTACTATTTGTACATCAAAGGCTATATAAGAGACAAAAATGTGCAAGATGCCTGATTTCATTTATTTTATTATTTTTTAGGTTTCTTAGCTCCATACTTAGAACGCGCTTGCATTCTATCTTTAACACCAGCTGTATCCAAAGTTCCTCTAATGATATGATATCTAACACCTGGAAGGTCTTTTACCCTACCACCTCTAATCAAAACAACACTATGTTCTTGTAGGTTATGACCAATACCTGGAATATAAGAAGTAACTTCATATCCATTTGAAAGTCTAACTCTGGCAACTTTTCTCAAAGCTGAGTTTGGTTTTTTTGGTGTAGTTGTTTTTACAACTGTACAAACACCTCTTTTTTGTGGTGCTCTGTTGTTTGTTAATCTCTTGTTTTTTGAGTTCCATCCATGTTGTAATGCTGGAGATTTTGATTTTGTTACACCTGTTTTTCTTCCTTTTCTTACTA
>CAYVCM010000119.1:0-4309 GCA_964449925.1 uncultured Clostridium sp. | reverse complement strand
GCTTCATTAGGACAATTAATTGGAGGTATTGCACATAACTTAAAAACTCCTATTATGTCGATTTCAGGTGGCTTAGAAGGATTAAGTAATCTAATAAAAGAATATAACGATTCTATTGATGATCCAGAAGTTAATGCACAAGACCACCATGAGATTGCAAAAGATATGTCAGAATGGATTTCTAAAATGAAAACTTATACTGAATACATGTCAGATGTAATAACTGCTGTAAAAGGTCAAGCTGTGAATTTATCTGAAAAAGATGCCATATTTTTCACTCTTGATGAATTAGTAAAACGTGTTGATATTTTGATGAAACATGAACTAAAAAATGCACTTACTTATTTAAATATTTTAATGAAAACAGATGAACATATGACTATAAACGGAGATATTAATAGTTTAGTTCAGGTAATTAACAATATGATTTCTAATGCTATTCAAGCTTATAAAGGAGAAAAGAATAAAAACATTGAATTAATATTAGAAAGTAATAATAATAATCTATACATTCGTGTTAAAGATTATGCATGTGGTATACCAAAAAATGTTCAAGATAAATTATTCAAAGAAATGGTTACTACAAAAGGAAAAAATGGTACAGGATTAGGATTATACATGTCTTACTCAACTATTAAAGCTCATTTTAATGGTGATATTACTTTTGAATCAGAAGAAGGAAAAGGCACAACATTTACCATTACTATCCCACTATAACTAAACTATAATAATGAAAAATAATTACTATTTTAAACATATTATTGCACCTTCTTTATTTTAGTTGGTTTACTTTTAGTGAAATATTCTTGAATTTACTAAAAATTGTATTATAGTAAAATCTTATAAAAGACTTGATTTTTATATTTTTTATGAATATAATAATTGCAAATGAAAGTACTAAGGAGGATATCATGAGAACACATTTACACGGTGTAGAAAATACAGAAAATAAAAAGTATCGAATTATCGCTGTGGATGACGAAGAAGGAATCGTTGATTCTTTATCTATATTTTTAAAACGATCTGGATATGATTTTACAGGTGTTACAGATCCACAAGAAGCTATTAGACTAGTCAAAGAAGAACATTTCGATTTGATGATTCTAGACTTTATTATGACACCATTTCATGGAGACAAAGTTGTTGAAGAAATTCGAAAGTTTAATAAAGACCTTTATATTCTGCTACTTACTGGTCATAAAGATTTAGCTCCACCTTTAGAGACAATCAGAAGATTAGATATACAAGGATATTGTGAAAAAAGTGATAAATTTGATCAATTACTTTTATTGATTGAATCTGGTATTAAGTCTATCAAACAAATGGATGAAATAAAAGAAATTAATAGCCAATTATCAGATACTTATGAAAAATTGGAAAAAGCTTATTTAGATTCTATAAAAACACTACGCTATACTATCGAAGCTAAAGACCCATATACAAGAGGACATTCTGATAGAGTTTCTGATATTTCTGTATTAATTGGTAAAAAACTTGGTTTGTCAGAGGATGATTTATATACTTTAGAAATTGGTGGATTATTCCATGATATTGGAAAAATTGGTGTTCCTGATAGTATATTGTTAAAAGATTCAAAATTAACAGATGATGAATATTCTCAAATTAAGCAACATCCTAATATTGGTGTTCACATATTATCAAATGCATCTATATTTGATGATATATTGCCTATTGTAGAGCATCATCATGAAAAATATGATGGAACTGGTTATCCAGGAAAGCTTGTTGGAAATGATATTCCTTATTTGGTAAGGATTACAACTATTGCAGATAGTTTTGATGCAATGGCTTCAAAAAGAGCTTATCGTGAATCTCTAAATCTTGATCAAATTATTTCTGAATTTGAAAGGTGTAAGGGTACACAGTTTGATCCAGAATTGACTGATTTGTTTTTAGATATATTGAGAAATCATTTTGATGAGATTAAAGAAATACAGGAAAAACATAAAGGATAAAAGAAGAATGGAATTTCCATTCTTCTTTTATCAATTTAAACCTTCATAGAAAGTCCAACTTTTTGTCTTTCTTGATCAATTTTAATAACTTTCACTTTTACAATATCACCCACAGAAACCACATCTGATGGATTCTTTATAAACTTATCACTCATTTCTGAAATATGGACAAGACCATCATGTTTCACACCAATATCTACAAAAGCACCAAAATCAATTACATTTCTAACAGTTCCTGTTAAGACCATACCCTCTCTTAAATCTTCCAATTTCAATACATCATTTCTTAAGATTGGTTTTGGCATATCTTCACGAGGATCTCTTCCTGGTTTTGATAATTCTTCAATAATATCTGTTAATGTCATCTCACCTATATCTAATTCCTTTGCCATTTCTTCTACATTAACACTTTTTAATTTTGTTCTTAATTCTTCCAATTTTTCTTTATCTTTTAAGTCATTTTTATCAAATCCTAATTGACTTAATAGTTTTTCTGTTGCTTCATAACTTTCTGGGTGAACTGCTGTTATTTCTAATGGATTATCTCCATCAAAAATTCTTAAGAATCCAGCACATTGTTCAAATGCTACTTTTCCAAGCTTTGGAACTTTTAATAATTGTTTTCTATTTTTTAATTTTCCGTTTTCATCTCTATATTTTACAATATTTTTAGCAATAGTTTTATTAATTCCTGAAACATAAGAAAGTAATGATGGTGTAGCTGTATTAACATCAACTCCTACTTTGTTAACACTATCTTCTACAACACCTGTTAAGCTTTCTTGCAATTTCTTTTGATTTACATCATGTTGATATTGTCCAACACCAATAGCCTTGGGATCTATTTTTACAAGTTCTGCTAATGGGTCTTGCAATCTTCTTGCAATTGAAATGGCTCCTCTTATAGATACATTTATATCTGGATATTCTTCTGTTGCTAATTTTGATGCAGAGTATACAGATGCTCCTGCTTCACTAACAATTACATAGTGTACATCTCTTGAAGTTTCTTTTATCATATCTGCTACAAACATTTCTGATTCTCTAGAAGCTGTTCCATTTCCTATAGCTATCATATCAACCTTATCTTTTTCTATTAGTTTTAGTAATTCTTTTTTTGCTCCTTCAACATCATTTTGAGGTTCTGTTGGATATACTGTTGTGTAATCTAATAGTTTTCCTGTTTCATCAATAATTGCAATTTTACATCCTGTTCTATATGCTGGGTCAAATCCCATAACAGTTTTTCCTTTTATTGGTGCTCCTAACAATAATTGTTTTGAATTTTTACCAAATACTTTAATTGCTTTATCTTCTGCTTTTTCTGTTAAATCTGAACGGATTTCTCTATCTATTGATGGTTCTATTAATCTTTTAAAACTATCTGCGATTGTTTCTTTTAGCATTTGGGTAAATTGTGTATCACCTTTTATAACATCTTTTTCTATGTATTCTAGTATTTTATCTTCTGGCTTTTCAATTTTTACTTTTAAGAAATCTTCTTTTTCTCCACGATTAATTGCCAATATTCTATGACTTGGTATGTATTTTATAGCTTCTTGATAATCATAATACATTTCATAATTTGATTTTTCTTCTGGCTTTTCTGCTTTTGTTTGAATAGTTGCTTCTCTATAACAAATTCTTTTAATTTGTTTTCTATATTTACTATTGTCAGAAATATCTTCTGCAATAATATCTAAAGCTCCTTGTACACCATCTTCTGGACTTGCAACTACTTTGTCTTTATTCTTTTTATCCTCTTCTGATAATGTTTCGATATTTATATATTCTTTTGCAATTTCTAAAATTGGTTTTGTTTCTGTTTGTTCTATAATAATATTTGCCAATGGTTCTAATCCTTTTGCTTTTGCAACTGTTGCTCTTGTTTTTTTCTTTTGTTTATATGGTCTATAAATATCTTCTACTTCTGCTAGTGTTTTACAGATAGCAATTGCTTGCAATATTTCATCTGTTAGTTTTCCTTGTTCATCAATAGATTTTACAACCTCTTCTTTCCTTTGTTCTAAATTTCTTAGATAATTTAGTCTTTCTCCTAACTCTCTAAGGATTTCGTCGCTTAGTCCTCCTGTTACTTCTTTTCTATAACGTGCTATAAAAGGAATAGTGTTTCCTTCATCAATTAATTTTATAGTTGCTTCAACTTGTTTTGGTTTAATGTTTAATTCTTCTGCAATTGTGTTAATAATTTTGTCCATTTTTTATCTTTCCTTTCTGATGATTTTGGGATTATACTTTTTGGCTCCATCTCCAAAATCATTTTAATCACTCACTTTCTTTGTTTTCTTTACCCCTATTCTTAAATAATGCAT
>CAYVCM010000118.1:0-4363 GCA_964449925.1 uncultured Clostridium sp. | reverse complement strand
TATTATTTCCCATTGCTTGTACTGTTGCTTTTTCTACAATTTCTCTTTCATTTGCTATTTCTGTTTCTTCTTTTGCAAGCTCTGCATTGTTAATAAGCCCATTCTCTCCTGTTATGGCACTTATTGTTATTCCTGCTAGGATTAATAATATAATAATTGTAATTACTAAGGCTATTAGTGTAATTCCTCTTTCTTTATATTCTTTTTTCATTTTTCATACCTCTCTTTTTTCTATTTTCTTTTGTTTTCAAGTGTTTTATTAGATTTATTATTTTCTTAGAGTTAAATACTCTAGGAAAAATAGAAAAGTGGAAATCACCTGTTTTCTAGCACTTACAGGCTTTTCCACTTTTTATTTTTTATCATTATTTATATTTTTTGATTTTTAAAATAATCACTTCTATCTATTGACTTCACTATGTTTTATTGGTATGATAATTTTAGTTTTCATTCGTTAAGTATTTAACTTCACGAAAATTTTTTATTATATAGAAAATAAGAAAAGCGTACGTTAACGAAATCAAAGATTTCTACGCACACATGTGCAAAATTGCTTCGCAATTATTGCACAAATATAGGATGCTTAACCTTGTTGTATACGGAAAAATCTTACATATAGTCAAGATAAAAGTCGATTTTTCCTATACAATAAGAAAAGCGTGCGTTAACGAAATCAAAGATTTCTACGCACACATGTGTAAAATTGCTTTGTAATTATTGCACCTTTTTATATATCTTGTTTTTCCACTACTTCATTTTTATTTTTATAAATGCTATTTTCTGGCACAACACCTCTTACAGAAGATAATGGATAAATGTTAGAATTTCTTCCAACAACAGTTCCTGGATTTAATATAGAACCACAACCTACTTCTACATTATCTCCAACCATTGCACCCACTTTTTTTCTTTTTGTTTCTATTGTTTCTTTTCCATTTTTTATAATCACTAATTTTTTATCTGATTTCACATTTGATGTAATTGAGCCTGCACCCATATGTGCTTTATAACCTAAAATAGAATCTCCCACATAATTATAATGTGGCACTTGTACTTTATTAAATAAGATTACATTTTTTAATTCAGTGGAATTTCCAACCACTGCACCTTCTCCTACAATTGCATTTCCTCTAATAAAAGCACAATGTCTTACTTCTGCTTCTTTTCCAATTATAGCAGGTCCTTTAATATATGCTGTTGGTGCTACTTTTGCTATTTTTGCAATCCAAACATTTTCTTCTTTTTGTTCATATTCTTCCTTATCTAATTTGCTTCCTAATTCTAAAATGTAATCTCCTATGTTTGGTAATACTTCCCATGGATATGTACTTTTTTCTAATAATTCTTTTGCAATTGTTTCATCAAGATTGTATAAATTTTTAATTTTACATTCTTCCATTTTTCTATATCCTTTCTCTAATGATGATTTTTTGCTCCGTCCCCTAAGGTCATCATTAGTTTCTATTCCAATATTTTTCATATAGTTCTTTTGCTGTTTTTGGACTATCTTCTCCTTCTTTATTCTTTACTGGTGCAAAATCATCTTCTCTTTTTCCTCTTAGTATAGCAATATCATCAAATAGTTCAAAAGCATCAAAAATAAAAGATTCGAATTTATAAGAATTTGGTTTTGTTGGTATTACTTCTTTTCCTTTTTCATCTATGTAAGAATTCTTTTTAAAAGCACTATGATAAATTAAAATTTCTTTACTTATTTTTTCTATTGCATCTATTGTATATAGATTACACATAATATGTGCTTCTCCATATTTTAGTTCTCCTTCATTGTCTACTTCTTCTGCCATTTTTTCTGGTAATTCTGTATATTCAATTACTTTTGGGTGTCCATTCATCTTTCCAAATACACCAACATGCTCATGAGGATTTGCTTTTACAATAGATTTTGATGCAATTTGCACTTTTTTGTCTATTGCCATTCCTAATAAAATAGTATCTGCCATTTTTAATAGAGCATTGTCAACTCCTCCGATGAATACCCATTTGATTCCTTTTTCTTTCATTTCTGCTAGGCACCCACTTGCTCTTAGGGAAGAATATGTACCACCATTTCCATCTGATGCTTCTTTAATTTTCATGTCTTTTCCTATTAATAGTTTGCCATTAACATCTAACAATGGTAATTCACTTTGTGCAAAAAATTTTACTGAATCTTTATTATATCCAAAATAGTTGTGTTTTTCCATAAATTCTATTGTTTCATCATTATTTTCTTTACTTGTCATGATATACCATGGAATTATCACTCCATATTTTTGATTGGCTTCTTTTAAATTTTCCGCTAAAATTTCGAATAAATATTTACCTTTTCCATAAACATCTAATTTAAATGTTCCTTTTGGTCCTGGATGCCCTAATCTTGTTCCTTGACCACCAGCCATAGTAACTACTGCATATTGGCCTTTTTCTATTACTTCTTCTCCTAGTCTTTGAAATGTTTCTTTTTGCTCTTTTGATAATTTTTTCTTATCTAAATATGGTAATGGCTCTATTTTATTTTCTTTTATTACTATTTCTTTTTTTGTATTATCATATAATTCTTTTAGTTGCTGAAAATCTATTTTTCCAATTTGCTCTATTAATGCTTGCTTTTGTTCTCCTTCTAATGCATTTAATAGTTTTATAATATGCTTTTGATCATACATATTTAATATGTCAATTATATCCTGTACTTTATCCATTTTGCTTCGCTCCTTTTTGCTAATATAGTATAGTATATGTTTTAGTTTTAATATTGGTATTTTATCATAATGCTAGATTTTTATCAAGTTTTTTAGAAAACTTGTCATAAACCTAGAAAATCTTCAATATAAATTAATTAAAGTAATTTTCGTACAAACATTTTGAAAGTTAGGATAGGAGGTATATAGATGGATAATACAAGATTGTATCAAGACATCGCTAAAAGGACTGATGGAGACATTTATGTGGGGGTTGTTGGTCCTGTAAGAACTGGTAAATCTACTTTTATTAAAAGATTTATGGATTTATTGGTAATTCCCAATATAGATAATGAATATAAAAAAGAAAGGGCAAAAGATGAATTACCACAAAGTGCTGGTGGGAGAACAATCATGACAACAGAGCCAAAATTTGTGCCAAACGAAGCTATTGAAATTACACTAAATGATAATTTGAAATTTAAAGCAAGATTAGTTGATTGTGTTGGATATTTAGTTGATAATGCAATTGGATATCTAGAAGATGATATGCCTAGAATGGTAAAAACGCCATGGTCTGAAGAAGAAATTCCTTTTGAAACTGCCGCAGAAATTGGGACACAAAAAGTTATACAAGAACATTCTACTATTGGTGTTTTGATAACAACTGATGGAACAATTACAGATATTCCAAGAGAAGATTATTTAAAAGCTGAGGAAAGAGTTGTAAATGAGTTAAAAGCTTTGAACAAGCCATTTATTATTTTATTAAATTCAAATGAGCCTGAATCAGAATATACTAAAGAGCTTGCAGAAGAATTAAGCAAAAAATACAATACATCTGTTATGCCTCTTAATTGTGAATACTTAAATATTGAAGATATTAATACTATGTTTTCTAAAGTATTATATGAATTTCCTGTTAATCAAATCTGTATCAAATTCCCAAGATGGATTGATGGATTAGATATATCACACCCTTTAAAATCAGAATTATATAAAGAAATTAAAGAAGCTTTTTCTAGTGTTAATGTTTTAAAAGAAGTATCCAACTGTGCAGGAACAATTAAACAAACAGAAATCATTTCGAGGACATCTGTTACAGATATTCAATTAGGTACTGGAAATGTTAATGTAGAAATTAATTTAAAAGAAGAACTCTTTTATCAAGTACTTTCAGAAATTACAGGTGTTAATGTTTCAAATGAAGGAGATTTATTTAGTATTATTTCTGAATTGGCTAATGTAAAAAAGAAATATGATAAAATTGCTTTTGCTTTAGATGAAGTAAATAGAAAAGGTTATGGTATTGTTACACCATCTATGGATGAACTTATTTTAGAAGAACCAGAAATGGTAAAACAAGGTTCTAAATTTGGTGTAAAATTAAAAGCAACTGCACCATCTATACATTTGATAAAAACCAATGTTGCAACAGAAGTCTGCCCAATTGTTGGATCTGAAAAACAATCAGAAGAATTAGTAAATTATTTACTTTCTGGATTTGAGAGTGAACCACAAAAAATTTGGGAAACAAATATCTTTGGAAAGAGTTTGCATGAATTGGTTAATGAAGGTTTACAAACTAAACTTGCCAAGATGCCTGAAGAAGCTCAAATTAAATTACAAGAAACATTGGAAAGAATTGTTAATGAGGGTAGTGGTGGATTGATTTGTATTATTCT
>CAYVCM010000117.1:0-4375 GCA_964449925.1 uncultured Clostridium sp. | reverse complement strand
TAACTGAGGGATAATTTTAAATTAAAATTTTCCTAGAGTCAGTAACTCTAGGAAAGTTTTTCAATAAAAATAATATCAATAAAAAGTAGTATTGTCAATAAGAATAGATGAATTTCTTAAGATAGTTTTTTTACCCAAAACAAAAAAAGAAAAATAAAGGAAAATGATAAAAACCTTTATTTTTAAAGCTTTTTCCGTTTTTGATTTTCCTAGAGTTACTGACTAAACGAAAAAACGGAGGAATAAACATATGAAAACAAAAGATATAATAAAAAACAAAGGAATTACACTAATAGCATTAGTAATAACAATTATTGTTTTACTAATACTAGCAGGAGTAACAATTTCAACACTAACAGGAGACAATGGAATAATAACAAGAGCAAGTCAAGCAGCAGAAGAAACAGAAATAGCCAATGAAAAAGACATAATAGCAAGAGCAATATTAGAAGCAATGGCAAAAGACGAATATGGTAATTTAGAAGAAGATGGATTTCAAGATGCATTAGACAGTCAAGCAGGAGGGAGATATGCAATAGCAACAGATATAGGAGACGAATTTGAAGTTGCATTTACTGATAGTAATAGATATTACATAGTAGATAAAGATGGAAACATTATACAAATGGAAGCAGTAGAAGATGACAACCCAGGGGATATAACAGTTGGAATAAATGGAGAAGAGTTAGATGGAAGTGAAGAAAAGCCATATGAGATATGGTGTATAGAAGATTTAGTAGCATTTTCAAATATGGTAAATGGAAGTGGAATAAAATTAGAAAATGGAGAAGCAGTACAAATAACATCGCCAAATAATTTTAGTGGAAAATATGTTGTTGTAAAAACAAACTTAAATTTCAAATCTACACTATCATACCAAGATAGCGAAAGAACAGACTTTGGAGATATAAATGGAGATGAAAGTGATGGGAATACATTAATGAATGAAATGACAACAGGAACAGGATTTAAACCAATAGGAGTAAGTTCAAATTTTTCAGGCAATTTTGATGGTGGTGGTTATACTATTTCCAATATGTATATTGCAAATAATAGTTTATCATATATTGGCTTATTTGGAAGAGTAAGTAGTGGAACAGTGAAGAATTGTACAGTAAGTGGTAGTATTACAAGAACAGGAACAAGTCTTGTTCGTTTAGGTGGAATTGCTGGATATATATCAGCAAGTACAATAGAAAATTGTGAGAGTAATGTAAGTATAAAAGTAGAAGATACTACTTATTGCTATGTAGGTGGTATTATAGGATATGGAGATGCAAGTGGCTATTCAGGTACTAGAATAGTTAATTGTGAAAATAATGGAAGTATAGAAATTGATAATACAGACTTATCAACAGGATATTTATATATAGGTGGTATTGTTGGATCTAAAAACTATTGCTTAATCAAATCATGCAGTAATACTGGCAATATTGATATAAAAGATACAGCTTCTGGAAATGTTTATGTAGGAGGAATTGTGGGAAATGCAGATCAAAAAGAAGTTATTATGGATACATATAATGAGGGAAATATAACATATAAAGGTTCAAGTAGTCGTCTAAGATTAGGTGGAGTCTTCGGATATCAAGTTTATGGTTATATTTATAATATATATAATACAGGAATTATTACAGTAGAAAATATAGGAAGCTCAACAACAGTTGGTGGAATTGGAGGCAATCATTATTCAGGATATTTTGGATGTGCATATAATTTAGGAGAAATAAATGTAACAACAAGTTCTTCAACAATAGAAGTAGGAGGAATATTGGGATGTGCTAATTATACTAATACCATAGTGTACACATATAGCATAGGAAAGATTAATTGTTCTAATGGAAATGTAGGATCTATTGCAGGACAGAGATATACGCAAGATGGAAATACTATTGACAATAACTATTATTTAGAAGGTGTAGCAGATGTTGCCATATCTGGAAGAGGCTCAGGAAATGATACTGTAACAAAGTTAACTAGTATTACAGGTACAGAAATGGTAGAAGTGTTAAATACTGGTATGACTACTGCACAAGCAAAAATTAGTGAAACATCTAGTGAAATTTTAGAAAAAACATGGAAAGTATATTCAGGGCAAAATAACGGATATCCAGTATTAGAGTAAACAATAATAAAATGTGTTACAGTTTAGAATTGTTTTTCAATGTAACAGGAAAATTTTAAGATACCATAATTTAAAAGAATAGCAAGAAATTTTCTTGCTATTTTTAGTTGCGTATAGTACAATAAAAAAGAATGAATTTATAAAAGATAAAGATTATCTAGAATAAGGAAGTGGTAGAAAATGAAAAAATTACCATATGGAATAAGTGATTATGAAAGATTAGTAGAAAACGATTATGATTATATAGATAAGACAATGTATATAGAAAAAATGGAAAATTTAGCAGAACCATATATTATGTTTTTACGCCCTAGAAAATTCGGAAAAACATTATTTACAAGCACATTAGAAAATTATTATGACTTAAAAAAAGCAAACAAATTCGAAAAGCTATATGGAAATACATATATTGGAAAAAATCCAACAAAGTTAAAAAATAGTTATCATATATTAAAATTTAATTTTTCAGGAATAGACACAACAAATGAAGAAACTACGATAAAGGGATTCAAAAATGAAGTGGCATCATCTATTCAAGTTTTTGTAGAGAGATATGGATTAGACTTTTATATCAATATGCAAGATGAAGCAGAAAATATATTAGATAATTTAATAAAGGCATTTGGGGTACAAAAGGCAGAAGAGAAAATTTATGTGATTATAGATGAATATGACCATTTTGCAAATGAACTATTAGGGTTTAATACAAGTCAATTTAAGAATCTAGTATCAAAAAATGGAAAAGTAAGAAAATGGTATGAAATATTAAAAAAAGGAACAGAAAGTGTAATAGATAGAATATTTATAACAGGAGTAGCACCAATTACATTAGACAGTTTAACATCAGGTTTTAATATTAGTATGGACATAACACAAGACGAAAGATTTAACGAAATGATGGGATTTACAGAGCAAGAATTAAGAATACTAATGAAAGAACAAAATATAGAAGAAGAAAAACAAAAAGAATTAATACCAATCATGAGAGAAAATTATGATGGATATAGATTTTCATCACATGGAAAAGAAAAAATATATAATTCTAATATGTGCTTATATTTTTTAAATAGCTACACAGGATTAGGAAGAATACCAGAACAACTAATAGATATGAATATAGCAAGTGATTATACAAAATTAGGAAGAATGTTAGATTTATGCAAAGGAGAAGAAAGAGAAAAGGTAATAGAAAAAACAGTATCAGGAGAAGGGATAATAAGTGAAATAAGGCAGAAATTTAACCCAGCAATAGGATTTACACAAATGGATTTAGTATCAATGCTATTTTATTTAGGCTATTTAACAATAGAAGGAGAAGAAGTAGGATATCCAAGATTAAGTATACCAAATAATGTAATGAAAGAAATATATTCAGAATATTTTCTAAAAATATTAAAAGAAGAAATTAATGTAGAAATAAATGACGATTATACAGAAATAACAAGAGAAATAGCAATAGAAGGAAAAATAGATAAAATAGTAGAAATGTTAGGAAAATATTTAAAGAATTTATCAAACAGAGATTACCAAAGATTTGATGAAAAATATGTAAAACTAATCTTTTTCTGTATAGCAATGAACTTAAAAATATTTAGACTAAAATCAGAAATGGAAGTACAAAGGAAATATCCAGACATATTGTTGATACCAAAAGACCAAAGTAAAGAGTACAAAGGTGTTATGATAGAATTCAAATATTTAAAGAGAGAAGAATCAGGAAAATTAAAAGAAAAGCAAGAAGAAGCAAGAAAGCAAATAAAAGAATATGGAGAGATCGAAGAGATAAAAGAGTTAAAAAATATACATAAATATACAGTTGTGGCAGTAAATGATGAAATCTATGTAGAAGAAATAAAATAATGACACAAAAATTTCCTAGAGTTTCATACTCTAGGAATTAAAACTAAAATTATAATAGCAATAAAATACAGTAAAGTCAATAGATTGAAGATAAAAAAATATAAAAATAAAATTGAAAATAAAATTAAAAATTAAAAAGCAGAAATAACTTGTGAATCAGAAAGATCAAGTTGTTTCTGCTTTTTAATTTTTTCTTAGAGTATGAAACTCTAGGAAAATGAATAATAATAGCAAAAGGCTAAATATGAAAAGGTATAAAGAAAAAGTATTAGAATAAAGATATCAAAAACAAAAATATTATAAACAAAAGAAATTTAAGAAGAGAGGTATGAATTATGATAAAAGAACACAGAAAGAAAATAAAAAATAGCATAAAGAAAGTTCAAATAA
>CAYVCM010000116.1:0-4407 GCA_964449925.1 uncultured Clostridium sp. | reverse complement strand
TTTCCATATCCAAAATTAATACTTAATTTATTAACATCTAAAATAATCATAATTTCTCCTATAATTTGTATTATATATCATATAATTGGTCTAAGATCAATTTCAATAATTAAATGTTTGTCAATATAATTTGCCATAATATTACAATCATTTAATTCTATCAACTGTTTTGTAATAGATAATCCTATACCAGTTGAATTTTTAGCATTTTCTACTGAAAAATATCTATCAAAAATTTTTTGAACTGTTGTTGCATCAAGCGAATCTGCTTTATTAGAAAAAGTAATTCTGCCAGTTTTGTTCATTACAATTTTAAAATCTCCTGTACTATATTTTGCAACATTTGATAAAATATTTTCAAAGATTCTTATGAATGAAAGTTTATTTGCAATTTTATATATTTTTTGGCTACAAATATTAACTATTGCAGTAATGTTTTTTTCTTTAAAAATATTATAATAACTAACTAAAACTTCTTCTAAAATCTCATTTATACAGCATTCTTTTTTATCAGTTTTAACATCTATTATTTCTGAAAATTTAAATAACTGTTCGGTAAGGTCTGTCATTTCATTAGATTTCTTTTGTATTATTTTAATGTATTCTTCTTGTTTAGTAGAAACTTTATCTTCTTTTATTAATTCAACATATCCTTTAATTGCTGTTAGAGGTGTTCTTAAATCATGTGAAATATTTGTTATTATTTGTTTTAACTCTTGATTTCCATTTTCATATTGTAATTTTTGTATTCTTAATTTTTTAAGATTATCATTTATATTTATTGCTAACTTTTTAATATCTTTATCAGATGATGAAATTGTTATTAAATTATTTGTATCTGATTTTAATATGTAATCAAAATTGTCTTCAATTTCTTTTATAGAAGACTTTATTAAAAACAACTTAATAATTAGAAATATACAAATACATAACAATATTAAAATTATAATTAATAAAGCAATATTCACTTTTCTCTCCTATCTTAATTCTTTTTTAGAAAACAAATATATTCCTAATATATTTGTAATACCTATTAAAGTAATAGAATAAATTGGCATTTGTTTCAAATATTCTAAATCACCATTTTTTATTTCCATAGCTTGTCCTTGAGGAATTAAAAGATAAATAATTTTAGCTTGTTTTACTTTTTCATCTCCTGGATAATTTGGGTTTAATTCTTCACTAATAATATAAGAAATACCATTTTCATCTATATATGTATTAGTTAAATATTTATTAGTATTTGCTGTTAAAGACAGTGCAGCTTGTACTATAAACATTACTATAAAAAGAATTATACAAATTATAGTAGATATTGTTATTTCAGTGCATATCATAGTTATAAAATTAAAAATACTACAAAATGAAATAATTATTAAAATTGTATCTAGTAAAACCATTGTAAATTGATATATTGACATTTGTATTTTCCCGAATAAATATGTACCTATTGAAAATACTAAAATTAAATATATCAGTTCACAAATAATAGAAACTACTATACTAATTATAAGATTAGATAAAAAAATTGATATTCTACTATGCCCTACTATTATTTTGTTTCTTATAATTCCTTCTGAATGTTCTTTTCCTACAAATATACTTACAAATATTGCAATAAATAGACCTATATACATAATAAATTCATTTATTATATTGTCAAGTTTAGTACTTTCATTTGGTATATATCTTAATAACGTAAATATTGCTATTCCAACTGTTAGAAATAAAAATAACCAAAATATAATATCTTTTTTTAATCTAAAAAAGCCTGCTTTTAATAATTTAATCATTTTCTGCACCTCCTATTAAATTTAAATAATAATTTTCTAGAGATTCATTTACTTCTTGAAAATCATTAACTTTACAATCTCTTTTAGAAAGTGCAACAACAATTTCAGATACATTTACTTTTTCATATATATCAATTTTATTATCTGAAATAACTTTATAATTTATTTTCTCTTTTTCTAAATATTGAACACATTGTTTTAAATTAGTAACAGTAATTTGTGTTTTAGTTCTAAAATTCTTTTTTAATTCATCTTTATTTATTTCTTTTATAATTTTTCCTTTATCTATTATTCCATAACATGTTGCAATTTTAGACAATTCATCTAAATAATGACTTGAAATTAAAAAAGTAATACCTTTTTCTTTGTTTAATTTTAAAATTAATTCTCTTATTTCTATTATTCCTTCAGGGTCTAATCCATTTATAGGCTCATCTAAAATTAATAAATCTGGATTGCCAATTAAACTAATTGCTATTCCTAATCTTTGTTTCATACCTAAAGAAAAGTGTTTAGCTGTTTTATTTTCAGTGTTCTCTAGTCCTACTAACTTAAGTATTTTACTTATTTCTTCAAATGATGGTAAACCTATTATTTTAAATTGTTCTATAAGATTATCTCTTGCTGTCATATCTAGACAAATTGATGGAGTTTCTATAATAGCCCCTATTCTTTTTCTTATATTTAGAATACTTTTATTACTATCAGAAATCCCATAAATACTAAAATCACCTGATGAAGATTTTTGCAAACCACAAAGTATTCTTATTAAAGTTGTTTTACCAGCACCATTTTTTCCCATTAATCCATATATTGCTCCTTTTGGAATTTGCATATTTAAATTATCTAATGCTTTAAATTTACCATATCTTTTTTCTAAATTATTTACTTCTACAATATATTCCATTTTCTCCCCCTTTCTTATGAAAAATTTTATCATAAAATGGTTATGAAAATAGTTAAGATTTAGTTAAGAAATAAAATAATTTAATCATGTAATTTAAAGCCAATACCCCATATTGATTCTATATATTCATCTTGAGTTACATTTCTGATTTTTTTTCTAATATTACTTATATGAACTTTTAATATATTTTCATCATATTCTTGTGTATCAATATTTATATTATCATTTTCATTTAATACTTGAATTAGTTTAGTTTTTGTTATTACTTCTTTTGGATTTAGGAGTAACTGTTTTAAGATTATATATTCTGTTTTAGTTAAGCCTATTTTTTTATTCTTTAAATATAAAATATGTGCAGTCTTATCTAACAACATATCTTTATATATTAAATTATTATTTCTTTTTTTATTATTAATTCTGAATTGAACATTGATTCTTGCTAATAGCTCATTAATATCAAATGGTTTAGTAATATAATCATCAGCGCCATCTAATAATACATTTATCTTATCTTCTGGCGCTAATTTAGCACTTATAACAATAATTGGAATATCTTTTACTTTATTTATAATTTCTTCACCATTTACGCCAGGTAACATTAAATCTAATAATATTAGATTTATTTCATTTTTTTCAATTAATGATATAACTTCTGTTCCAGAAAATGCATCTATAACATTGTAATTATTTTTTACTAAAATATCTTTTATTAAATTATGAATATCTATATCATCCTCAACAAGCAAGATAGTTTTCATTCTAAAATTCCCCTATTTTAATCATTTAAAAAATTCATAACCAAATCTATCATAACTTCTTTTTCTTTTGGATTAGATTCAGCTATAAGTAAAGTCAATGCTGCAAGTGTATTATTATCAATAGCTTGTTCTCCATTTTTATATAAAATGCCATAAAAATTTAGAAAATATATAAATAATGTAGCTGCAATTCTTTTGTTGCCATCAGCAAAAACATGATTTTTAACAATTAAATATAAAAAATTTGCACCTTTTTCTTCTATGCTTTTGTATATATCTTGTCCATCAAAACTTTGATATATATTTCCTATTATTGATTCTAATCCTTTATCTCTTTCTACAGCAAATAAGGAACTTTCTTCATTAAATCTAAGCTTATTAATTATTTCTATACAATTGTTGTATTCAATTTTTCTTTCATCAGTATTTCCTTTAATTTTCTTTAATGTTCTATGGTCGTAATCATCTAAAATGTTAAGAGCTTTTGAATATTCGCCAATTACCTTTAATACCTCTTTTGCATCATTTCCATTTAATCTTTCATCAATTCTATTTGCGATATCTATTAGCTTTACAGTCTTTTCTAGATATTCTAATCGTTTTTGGTTTACTGCATATCCTTTTAACATATAATCTTTTAAAATTTTATTAGCCCATTTTCTAAAAATTATACCTTTATTAGATTTCACTCTATAACCAATACTGATTATCATGTCTAAATTATAAAATTCAATATTTCTAGTAACATTTCTTTTTCCTTCTTTTTGAACTGTCGCAAATTTTGCGACAGTTGGAATGTCTTTTAGTTCTTCATTTAAAGCATTGTTAATATGTTTTCCAATAGTTTTTACATCTCTATCAAATAATACAGCTAACTGTTCTCTGTTAAGCCACACTGTTTCATCTTTTAAATTAACCTCTAATTTTACACCTTGATTTTCAAATAAAA
>CAYVCM010000115.1:0-4479 GCA_964449925.1 uncultured Clostridium sp. | reverse complement strand
AATTGTATTATTTTAGTAAAATTTTTACTTCTTTATTTTTTACAAGTTCTTTAAATTTTATTGCATCTTCTTTTTTTCCTACAATACTTCCATAATGGGTTGGTATAATGACTTTTGCTCTTATTATATTTGCTAAATTGGCAGCTTCTTTATAATCCATTGTATATGTTCCACCAATTGGTATTAAGGCTTCATCACACTCTATATCTTGTATTTCTTGTATATTATCTGTATCTCCTGCTATGTAATATTTTTTATTGTTTATTTCAATAATATACCCTACCCATTTATTTTCTTTTGGATGAAATTGTTTATTTATGTTGTATGAATATGTTGTTTTAAAAGATAAACCTTTTATTGTGTATTCCATTTCAGGCTCTACTGTAACTACTTCATTTACTAACTTTTTTGCTTCTTTTTCTATATCATTTGTTACAATTAATATCGTGTTTTCTTTTTTTACTTTTTCGATATCCTCTGGTGAAAAATGGTCATAATGAGAATGTGTGCAAAATATGTAATCTGCATCATGATATTCTTTATCTATTTTGAATGGATCTATATAAATAATAACATCCTCTTTTATTCTAATACTACTATGACATAATACTTCTATCATATTCTACCTCCATATTATTTCTTTACGGTTAATATATCATACTTTTTTCTTATGAACAATAGTCTTTGATGATAATTTTAGAGATAAGTGAAAGGTTAGGGACATGCCAAATCGTTTCAAAATGAAACAAAAGGGACAGACCTGCCACTATTAGTTAAGCCTTGATTCCCAGGAGATTATGTATTATATAAAAAAATGAAACGATTTTGCGTATCTAAATTTGAGTATAGAAATTGTTAAAGAAAAAAGTGAGGAATGCTCATTTTGCTAATGCTTTATAGCAACAATGAGAGAGGCTCACTTTTTTCTTATACAATTTCTACGAAAATTTGGCTTATACAAAATTGTGTAATGATTTTATATAATACATAATCTCCTGGGAATCAAGGCTTAACTAATAGTGGCAGGTCTGTCCCTTTTGTTTCATTTTGAAACGATTTGGCATGTCCCTAACCTTTCACTTATCATCTTTTCTAAATTGTATTAAATCCTCTACACCCATTTGTCCAGCTCTTGTGATAAAATGATAACCATATTTTTCTTTTAATTTATCAATTGTCTTATCTAATTTTTCTTGCTTTTCATTTTTTGTAGTATCATTAAATAAAGAAATTTGCATTTCCTCTTCATCTGTTAAATCATCTACTCTAACTCCTACTAATCTTATTGGCGTACCTTTTCTATACATTTGCTCTAATAATTCTTTTGCTACCTCAAATACTTTCTTTGTGCTATCTGTTGCATTTGATAATTTTTTTTGATGAGAAGTATCAACAAAATCTTTAGTTCGTAGCTGAACATTAACTACCTTAGCTAACATTTTTTGTTTTCTTAGTCTATATGTTACTTGTTCTGTTAAAGCCAGTACAATTTCTTCCAATTTTTCTATATTGGCAATATCCTCTGGTAATGTAACAGAATTACCAATCCCTTTTGGCTTTTCTTTTTGATATTTTACTTCTGAATTATCAATTCCGTTAGCATATTCCCACATCATTATTCCATGTTTTCCAAATTTATCTTGCAATATTTTTCTATTTGTTTTTGCTAAGTCTCCTATTGTTTTTATTTGCATATTCTGTAATTTTGGTACTGTTTTTTTTCCTAACATAAATAATTCTGATACAGGAAGTGTCCACATTTTTTCTTGTATTTCATTTTCAAAAAGTGTATGAACTTTATCTGGTTTTGTAAAGTCTGATGCCATTTTTGCTAATAATTTATTGTGTGCCACACCAACATTTACTGTAAAACCTAATTCTTCTTTTACTCTTCTATTAATTTCTTTTCCTTTATTTAATAATGTATCATTCATTAAATAATGTGTCATATCTAAAAAGCATTCATCTATACTAAATCTTTCAATTTTATCTGTATACTCTAACAAGAGTTGATATAATTGATTTGAATAAAATCTATATATTTTAAAATTTGATGGAAAAACCTTTAAACCTGGGCATTTAATTCTTGCCTGATAAATAGTATCAGCTGTTTTTATTCCACATGCCTTTGCTTTCATACTTTTTGCTAAAACAATTCCTGACCTTTTGGATTCATCTCCACCAATAATTGCAGGAATTTCTCTTATATCAATTTCACTACCATTTTTTATCATGTCTAAGGCCGTCCAACTTAAAAAGGCATTATTTACATCTACATGTAATATTTGTTTTTCCATAGTATCACCATCTAAATTATAGAATATGTGTTTGCTTTTGTCAATACATATTTTACTGGCTTATGATTCTTTAGATTTAGTATATAGTTTTCGCCTTTGTGCCATATATGCAAATTTACTAATCAAATTTGTTGGTAAAACTTTTGCACCAAATCTTGCAATTTTTACATCAATTCCTGGAACAATGTAAAATTTCCCTTTTTCTAATTCTTTAATTGCATATTTTGCAACATCCATGCTATTTGCTTCTCTTAAATGAAAATCTACATTTGCTACTTTATTAAAGTTTGTGTTTACTGGTCCTGGACACAATATACTAATTTGCACTTTTGAATGGTTTTGTTTTAATTCTTCTCTAATACCTTCTGACAATTTAACAACATAATTTTTTGTAGCATAATATGTTGTCATTAATGGCCCTGGCATAAATCCTGCAATTGATGCTACATTTAAAATTTTTCCACTATTTTTTTCTTTCATATCTGTTAAATATAATTTTGTTAATATATGATATGCTATTATATTTGTCTTTATCATATTCAAGTCTTTATCTAGACTTGTTTTTGTAAAATCTCCACAGTCTCCAAAACCTGCATTATTAATTAAGATATCCACATTTTGTACTTGATTGTGGATTTCTTTGCAGTTTTCTTCTATACTTAAATCTTTTGATAAGATTTCTATTTTAGCATCATTTTCTAATTCTTTTTTTAGTTCTTCTAATCTTTCAATATTTCTTGCAACTAATACTAGTTCGTCTGCTTTTTTTGCCATTATTCTTGCCATATCTTTTCCAATTCCTGATGATGCTCCAGTGATTAAAACTTTCATATAAAATACCTCTTTTTTATTATATAAAATATTATTTGTACTTTTATTAAATTTTATTATATTTTTCTATTGTATGCAAGTTTTTCTGTATAAAGGATTTTTTCTGTGCAGTATTGTTTTTTATTAAATAGAAAATTAAAAAATCTTAGAAAATTTATTCTCTAAGATTTTTTGTTTTCTCTACTAAATGTATTGAACAACATACCAACAGTATGTACAATGCGAGTTGAATTGTTGTTTGCAACAGACTTACCAAGAGCCTTTCCTCCAACTGTTAAAGCTGAAACTAAAGCACTTAATAAGAATTGCATGTCAAAATTCATACCAAATTGATCTGTGATTTTAACTGCAATCAATGCACTAATCGCACCACTTAATACCCCACAAATGTCTCCTATAACATCGGCACATATATTGGAAACTCTAGGTGCATTTCTAATTAATTTTATAGAATTTTTTGAACCTTTTGCTTTTTTAGTTGCCTTTGCATGGAATTCATGCTCATTTGCTACTGTTACGGCTACACCTATAATATCAAATATAATACCTACTAAAATTACAGCTACCAATATTAATATAGCTGGAAATAAACTTAAGTTTGATACTCCATTTGTTGATATGTATGAAAATATGATAGATAGTATAAAAGTCATTATAAAAACTTCTATAAACCATTTAATATTTTCATCTTTCTTTTTCTCTTTTTCTTTCTTTCTATTTGTTTGCTCTATCTTTTCTTTTACTTCTTCTATTTCTCTTTCGTTTTCTTTTTCTATTTTAGCATTTTCTTGTCTTACTGCTTTTTTCATTTCTTGTCGTGTTTTTTCAATTTCTTGCTTACACGGTTTTCCTTTTTCTTTTTCTTTTTTAGTTCTTCTTTTCAAATTTCTCTCTATCCTTTCTTTTTTGTCTCATTGGGGACGTTTCTTTTTGAGACATTTTGGTGATGATTTGGGGACGGAATAAAAAATCATCATTTGTTTAAATAAATTTTTATATAATTTTTATAATACAAATGATGATTTTTTGCTCCGTCCCCAAATCATCACTTCTCAAAAATGTCCCAAAAAGAAACGTCCCCATTGAGACAAAAATGAAAGAGAAAGGATAGAGAAATTTGAAAAGTAAAACTAAAAAAACAAAAGGAAAGCCGCATAAGCAAGAAGCGGAAAAAACAAGACAAGAATTAAAAAAAGCAGTAAGACAAGAAAATGCAAAACTAGAAAAAGAAAACGAAAAAGAAATAGAAGAAGTAAAAGAAAAAATTGAACAAACGAATAAGAAGAAAGAAAAAGAAAAAAAGAAAGATGAAAATATTAAATGGTTTATAGAAGTTTTTATAATGACTTTT
>CAYVCM010000114.1:0-4510 GCA_964449925.1 uncultured Clostridium sp. | reverse complement strand
ACCACCAGTAAAACTGGTGGTTTGCTCTTAGCCTAGAAGGCTTTTGTACTGGCACCTCTGGGCTTAAGCCCTACTGAACGGTTTCGCCAATCGCATTTCTTTTTCAGGCTACCACTTAAGTAGTCCTAAACCTTTTTTCATTTTTCTTCTCTTTCAAATGGATCTACATATTCTTTGATACTTATTTGGTCTGTTGCTATATCTTCTTGTAATTGTTTTTTGATATATTCTTCTATTGCTTTTTTATTTTTGCCTACTGTATCCACATAATAGCCTCTACACCAAAAATGCCTATTTCCATATTTGTATTTATAATTCGCATGTCTATCGAATATCATCAAACTACTTTTTCCTTTCAAATATCCCATTATACTTGCTACACTATACTTTGGTGGAATACTAACTAGCATATGTATATGGTATCTCTGCTATTGTTTATCCATACCAATCTACTGTGAATTCTACTACTTTTTCTATGTCTGTTCTTGTTCCATCTTCTGCTACATGTGTTCCTGTTAATATTACTTTGTTTATTCCTGTTAATTTATTTGTGTCTGTTCCTATTGCACTTCTTGTAGTGCTTGTATATCTATAATCTCCACTTCTTACTTGTCCATATATTAGCTTTTGTGTTCCTGCATAAACTTTATTTAAGCTTATACTGCTTGTATTTACATCTATATAATTTCCGTTTATAACATCATCACTTACAAGTGAGGTTTTGAAATACATATTGTCTGCTATTATTTCTATTTGTCCATTTTCTAGATATCCATTACCTGATACTCTTAAATCCATATAAAGTGTGTCTTCTTCTCCTATTTCTTTACATGTTCCTCTTATAGATTCTGCATATCCATCTTCGTCTAAGTCACGCAAAAAATAAGCATCAAAGCTGACATAGTCACTTTGTGTTGTTTCTTCTCCATCTTCTACTTGGTCATATTCTTTTGAAACCTCTAACTCCACATTTATTTCTTCGCCTTGTACACTAGTTACTTGTTTCATATTTTGATTAATAAAATATATAACCACGCAGAAAATAGCCAATATCAAAATAGCCAATATCAAAAATATTAGCCTTGTTCTCGTTTTTATTTTCTTTTTATTTCCTTCTGCAAATTCCTTGCTTTTGCTAAAAAAACTTTTATTTTTTTAATTACCACTCTCTCTTTTTCTCTAAAGTATCATGGGTTTTAAGTTTTTTTGCTTTTTTGAACATACTACATTCCTCCCTGTAAGTTAGCTTTTTATTTAATAAAATATAATATATTTTTATATCTTATATTTTCATTACTCATACTTTTATTTTATATACCCTTAGGAGAAAAGTAGATATGTTGATTGTTGTCAGTTTTTACCTGTTCTTGTCTTATTTTATGGAAATCTTATATTTATAACTTTCTTAGAATTATTATTTTTATGTTACACTTCCTTTACAATTTAACTTTTTATATTTAATTTTGCTAGGGAAAACAGTTTTCTAGATATATTAAAATTAAAGAAGAAATGCAAGATAAAAGTCAATTTTTCTTTTGAAAACAAAATATTTATTTTCACTTTAAGTTGCAAAACTAAAAGTTTCATATTGCTTCTTATATAATAAAAAAAGTATGTGTATTCGTGGTACACATACTACTATTCTTTAAATACTATCAACATTCAAAGTTCATTATTTTGTAATTAAAACATATTATTAATATTTTATCAGATTCAATTTGCAAGCATCTTTATATGAAAACATGTGGTGCGCCATAGAGGGGTCGAACCTCCGACCATCAGATTAAGAGTCTGCTGCTCTACCAACTGAGCTAATGGCGCATATAATTTGAACATTTCTTATTATACTACATTTTTTATTTTTGTCAATGGAAAATGATGATTTTTAAGGACGGAGTGATGATTTTTTGCTCCGTCCCCAAAATCATCGTTATTCAGTTGTTTCTATCGTATTTGTTGTTTCTGTATCTGTAGTTTCTTCTGGTTCTTTTGCTGTTTCTGTTTGCTGTTCAGTAGATGTTGCTTCCGTAGTTGTTTGTGTTGTTGTACTACTAGAAGAACTTTTACTAGATGATGTTGTTCCTACACCTATATTTACAATTCTCTGCATTGCACTATATGTATCTCTAGATAGTAACTCTGTTGAAACGATTTTTCCATCTAACATTTTTGTCATATAGGTTTCGCAAACTAAACCATTTGCCCCACTTTGTTTTACTACTTCTTGACCTGCCGATAAACTAGAATCTTCTACATATTTTGTAGTATATGCTATTGTAGATATTGTTTTAGTACTAAAAGAATATGTATATTCTCTATCTTCTTCTTTAATTCCATAAATGGAAACTGTTGCTACACCACTTTTAGCAGATGCTTCAATCATAACTGGATATGTTCTTGTATTTTTAAATTGAAAATCTGTCGTTCCATACACTACTGTTGCATCTCTACCTGCACTAACATAAGATGTAACAAATTGATGATTTCTTCTCTCTACAATTTCCATATCAGACATTAATGCTACATTATATAATGTTGAAGAAATTTGACATATACCTCCACCAATACCATCTACTACTTGGCCATTTTCATATACTTTAGCATTTTTATATCCTGCTGCAGTTGTTCTTGGGCCTAATGTATCATTATAAGAAAATGTCTCACCTGGTAATATTATTGTCCCATCAATTTTTGAACAAGCAATTTCTAGATTAGTTGTTCTATCAGTATCACTAGCATCATATCTAGTTGAAAATGTTGCTAATTCGTCTGGGAATGCTTCTGCTCCGATATCTGCCAATGTTATTTCTGGTTCTGTAATAATAAGTTCTATAATGTATTCATCTTTAACTTCTGCTTCAATCATTGCTTTTGCTGCTTCTACATCAAAATCAATACCTTCTACCTCTGGATATACTGTAAATGGATCTTCTGTATAATATGCATCTTGTGGTTCTTGATAAACTTCATCATGTATTTTATCTACATCTATATCTTGTGGTGTTTTTGTCTGTACTGGAATTTCTATTACATTTTCTGTTTCATTAATATCATTTAACATATCTTTTACTTCAGATAATAAAGTATCTGTATCAATTACTACGCCTTCTGTTCCTCTTGTAATAATTAATTCATCATCTTCTATGCTATATGTAGATTCTACTAAGATATTTGGTAAATTTGCTCCAATATCTTCAATTGTTTGCTTAGTTGTTTCTTCATTCATTGTCATATCGACATCAAAATCTCTTTTTCCAATTAATGTTCCTAATATATTATAATTATTAACAAATATATTACCATCTCTTCCTAAAGAATATGCTTCATTAACTGCTTTTTCAATATCATAACTAACTTCCATAAGTGTTGGATTTAATTCTGATTCAAATTCTTCATATTGTAACATGATATCATTTTCCATTTTTTCCGCATATATTGTTTCTAGTTTTGCAATTGCTTCTTCCTTCGTTAGACCAGAAACTTCTATACCTTTTATTGTTACTCCACTGATAATTGTTTGATTATTAATATTAGCAAATGCGAAAACAGTAGAAAATATTAATGCTACAATAGCAACTATGATAGCAGAAATGATAATCTTTTTTATAGGTGGCTTTTTATGTATTTTTGGTTCTTGGGTTTTATCCTCATTTATTTTCTTTTCTTTTTTATCTATTTTTTTGTTATTGTCTTTTTCATTATCCTTTTTCTTACCTTTTTCTAATTTACTATCATTCTTTTTGTTATATTTTTCTTTCTTATTTTTTTTATTTGATTTTTCTTCATTACTATCAGCTTTGATATTACTATTTTTTGAAATTTCTTTATCGCTTACGCTTTTATCATTTTCAGAATTTTCATCAGCTTTTTTAGGTTTCTTTTCCTTTTTTTCAGTTTTATCTTGTTTCTCTTCTTCATTATTTTTGTGCTTTTTCTTGTCTTTTTTTGTATCTTCTGCTTCTTGTTGCTTATTTTCTTTTTGCTTTTTATTATCTTTTATCTTTTCAGTTTTGCTATTATTTTCTGCTTGCTTTTTTTCTTTTTTGTTATCTTCTTTCTTTTGGTTATCTAAAGCCTTATCTTCTATTTTTACTTCTTTGTTGTCTGTTTCTTTTTCTATGTTTTTTTCTTTTTGCAATTCTTTATTATTCTCTTTATTTGGCTCCAAATTTTTCTCCTCCATTATATTTTTTTTCATAATATTTTTCTCCTTTATAATTTACCATTATATTATCATATTCTTGTTTTTTTGACAATATATTCGTAGCATTCAAATTTAGTATTTTATTGCTTTAAAAATCTACTAATATAGTATTCAATATGAATTAATTTCATTCATTGTTTTGTTACAAAATAGTTACAAAATGATTACATTTTTAATATTTTGTGTGTTTTTGATAAAAATACTTGAAGAATGTAAAAAATAATATTATAATGTTACTAGCAAAAGATAAACAAGGAGAGAATAAAAGAGATGGAATTAACAAAGAATATATTTTTTAATACAGAC
>CAYVCM010000113.1:0-4525 GCA_964449925.1 uncultured Clostridium sp. | reverse complement strand
TCATGAATGAAATTTTACATGTTGGACTTGATGTTGGTTCTACAACAGTCAAAATAATTGTAATGGATAATAAAAAAAATACCATATATTCTGATTATCGTAGACATTTTTCAGACACAAAAAAAACAGTATGTGATGTATTAGAAGAACTATTAATAAAATACCCTTTTGCATCATTTACAATTGCCCTAACAGGTTCTGGTGCAATGTCTGCTGCTAAATTTCTAGGAGTAGACTTTATCCAAGAAGTTGTTTCTTGTAAAAGAGTTATAGAAAAATATTTTCCAAAAACAGATGTTGTTATCGAATTAGGTGGAGAAGATGCTAAAATAATTTATTTTGATAATTCTATTGAACAAAGAATGAATGGTACCTGTGCTGGTGGTACTGGTGCATTTTTGGATCAAATGGCATCTTTATTACATACAGATACTGCTGGACTAAATGAACTATCAAAAGGATATCAAACAATTTATCCAATTGCTTCTCGTTGTGGGGTTTTTGCAAAAACTGATATTCAACCTTTAATTAATGAAGGTGCTGCAAAAGAAGATATAGCAGCTTCTATTTTCCAAGCAGTTGTTAATCAAACAATCAGTGGATTAGCTTGTGGTAGACCGATTAGAGGGAATGTTGCTTTCTTAGGTGGTCCTTTAAGTTATCTTCCAGAACTAAGAAAACGTTTTATAGAAACTTTACACTTAACTGATGACCAAATAATAATACCAGATGAAGCACATCTATTAGTTGCAAAAGGTGCTGCATTAGATTCATTTAATACAGAAGTTATCACACCTGACGAATTAGAGAAGAAAATAGAGAAATTTAAACAATCACATGACACTACTACCCAACCACTAGATCCTTTATTTAAAGATGAAGAAGATTATAAAGCTTTTAAAGAAAGACATGATAAAGCAACTGTTCCAGAAAAATCATTAGAAAATTATGAAGGTGATTGTTTCTTAGGAATTGATGCAGGTTCTACAACAACAAAACTTGTATTAATTGATAGAGATGGTAATTTATTATACTCTCTATATGGAAGTAACGAAGGAAATCCTCTACAAAGTGTTATGAATATGTTAAGAAAACTATATAAAGCATTGCCTGAAAAAGCTGTTTTAAGATATAGTGGTGTAACAGGATATGGAGAAAAATTAATTCAAACAGCTTTAAATGTTGACTTAAATGAAATCGAAACTATTGCTCATTACACAGCAGCCAAAACATTTGAACCAGATGTAACCAGTATTGTAGATATTGGTGGTCAAGATATGAAATATATTCGTATAAAAAACGGTTCTATTGATAATATAATGCTAAATGAAGCTTGTTCTTCTGGATGTGGTTCTTTTATAGAAACCTTTGCGAAAAGCTTAAATCTAGAAATTTCTGAATTTGTAAAAGAAGCTATAAAATCAAGGACACCCGTAGACTTAGGTTCAAGATGTACTGTATTTATGAATTCTAAAATTAAGCAAGCACAAAAAGAAGGATACTCTGTTGGAGATATTTCAAGTGGATTATCTTATTCTGTTATTAAAAATGCTATTCAAAAAGTTATGAAAGTAAGAGATGTAGAAACTTTAGGTAATCATATTGTTGTTCAAGGTGGTACTTTCTATAATGATGCTGTCCTTAGAGCTTTTGAATTAATTGTTGGCAAAAATGTTGTAAGACCAAACATTGCAGGATTGATGGGAGCTTACGGAATGGCTTTACTTTCAAAAGAACAATATGAAGCAAATTTAGATATGGAATACACATCTACAATATTAAAAACAGACGAATTAGACAATTTAAAAATAAAAGTTACATATACACATTGTAATAACTGTGAAAACCATTGTAAATTAACAATTAATAAATTTAGCAATGGACAAATACATGTTACAGGTAACCGTTGTGAAAAAGGTGCTGGTGTTGTTACAAAAGCTAAAAACTTACCAAACTTAGTACAATATAAATATGAAAGACTATTTGACTACACACCATTAGAAGAACAATATGCAACAAGAGGAACTATTGGAATCCCTAGAGTTTTAAATATGTATGAAGATTATCCTTTCTGGTTTACATTCCTTACAAGCTTAGGATTTAGAGTAATCATCTCTGAAAAGAGTACCAGAAAGACATATGAAAAAGGTATGGAATCTATGCCTTCAGAATCTGTATGTTATCCTGCAAAACTTTCTCACGGACATATCGAAAGTTTATTAGAACAAGGAATTAAAACTATTTTCTATCCTTGTATGCCATATTCAAGAAAAGAATATGAAAAAGCAGATAACCAATATAACTGCCCAATTGTAATATCATATTCTGAAGTATTAAAAAACAATGTAGAAGGATTAAAAGACCCAAATGTCAAATTCTTAAATCCTTTCCTACCATTTGACAAGAAAAACCTAGTTAAAAAGATTTTAGAATTAGATGAATTTAAACAATATCACTTTACAAAAGAAGAATTAAATGAGGCAGCAGAAAAAGCTGAAAAAGAATATCAAAAATGTAAGGAAGACATTAAAAGAAAAGGTGCTGAAACTGTAAAATACATAGAAGAAAATCACTTAAAAGGTATTGTCTTAGCTGGACGTCCTTATCATGTAGACCCAGAAATTAATCATGGTATTGACACATTAATTACATCATTAGGATTATGTGTTTTAACAGAAGATAGTATTTCAAATCAAACAGAAGTAAAAAGACCAATTCGTGTTGTTGACCAATGGGTATTTCATGCAAGACTTTACGCAGCAGCAGATTTTGTTGGAAAGCATGATTCCCTAGAGTTAGTACAATTAAATTCATTTGGCTGTGGTGTAGATGCTGTAACAACAGATCAAGTAGAAGAAATTTTATCTAGTTATGACAAAATGTATACACTAATAAAAATAGATGAAGTAAATAACCTAGGTGCAGTTAGAATTCGTATCCGTTCATTACTTGCTAGTATGAACAAGCGTGAAAAGGAAAAAAGAGAACATAAAGGTCTTGGAGATTATGAACAACATAAAAAAATATTCACAAAAGATATGAGAAAAGATTATACAATATTAATTCCACAAATGGCTCCAATTCACTTTGAATTATTAGAATCTGCTGTTCAATCTACTGGATATAAAGTAGAACTATTAAGAGAATGTACACCAAAAACAGTAGAAACAGGATTAAAATATGTAAATAATGATGCTTGTTACCCATCTATTTTAGTAACAGGACAAATGATTGAAGCATTACAATCTGGCAAATATGACTTAAATAAAACTGCTTTAATAATGTCACAAACAGGTGGTGGATGTAGAGCTACAAATTATATAGGATTTATCCGTAAAGCTCTAAAAGATGCTGGATTTGAAAATATACCTGTTATTTCTTTCAATGTTGTTGGTATGGAAAAAATGCCAGGATTTAAAATTACAGTACCATTAATTGAACGTTTATTAAAAACTGTAATATATGGTGACTTACTACAAAAAATGTTAACTAAGAATAGAGCATATGAAAAGAATAAAGGTGAAACTCAAAAACTATTTGATGAATGGATGGAAAAATGCAAAAAATTACTTAAAAAATCATCAAATAAAGAATTTAAGCAAAGTATATATGATATAGTAAATGACTTTGAAAAAATAGAGCTAGACACTTCTGCTCAAAAACCTAAAGTAGGTATTGTTGGTGAAGTATTAATAAAATATCATCCATTTGGAAACAACTATGTTGCTAATTTACTAGAATCAGAAGGTGCAGAAGTTATTTTGCCTGATTTTATGGGATTTGTAAAATTTATGGCAACACATAAAATTACATTTAATACATTACTAAATATAAATAAAACCTCATCTAAAATCATGAAAACTGCAATTAAATTAATTGACATATTAGAAAAAGACATGAAAATTGCTTTAGCAAATTCTAAAAAAGGCTACTTACCACCTTGTGATATTTGGCATTTAGAAGATAAAGTAAAAGATGTTTTATCTATCGGAAATCAAACAGGTGAAGGTTGGTTCTTAACAGCTGAAATGATAGAATACATAGAACATGATATTCCAAATATCATTTGTGTTCAACCATTTGCTTGCTTACCAAATCATGTAGTTGGTAAAGGAGTTATCAAAACAATTAGGGAAAAATACCCTGATGCTAATATCTCTCCAGTAGATTATGACCCAGGTGCTAGTGAGACTAACCAAGCTAATAGAATTAAGTTGTTGATGACAGTTGCTAAAGATAATCTTAAAACTAAACAAGCTCAGAAACAAGCTATTGAAAAAGAAAATGAACCTGAATCACAAACAAACTCTGTTGAAAAAATCCATTCACAAAAAATTGATGCATAAAATTTGATATATTTTTAAAATTGTTGTATATGTAAAATCACCTCTTTAATGAAGGTGATTTTATTTTCATATAATAATAAAATTTAGTTGAATAGTTTATTTTTTTATGCTATTATTTTAGATGAAAGGAATAATACAATGGATAAAAATTATTATGAAATACTAGAAGTTGATAGAAA
>CAYVCM010000112.1:0-4525 GCA_964449925.1 uncultured Clostridium sp. | reverse complement strand
TATCTTCAATATCTATTAAATCTTCTTTTGGCAATGTTTTTAATACTTCTGTAACATGGTCTATTAATTCTTGTACACCTTGTTTTGTAGCTGCAGAAATTTTATATAATTCTAGATCTTCTTTTTTTGCTAGTTTTTCTACTTCTTTTATTAATTCTTCATTTTGCACATCAATTTTATTTGCTACTATAATTTGCTTTCTTGTACTTAATTTTTCACTATATTTCTTTAGTTCTTTATTAATAGCATAAAAATCGTCTACTGGATTTCTCCCCTCTTGACCTGATACATCTAAAAAATGTAATAATAGCCTTGTTCTTTCTACATGACGCAAAAATTGAATTCCTAAACCTATACCTTCACTTGCTCCTTCTATAATTCCTGGTATATCTGCAATAACAAATCCATCACCATTTTTTGCTTTTACAACACCTAAGTTTGGTTGTAATGTAGTAAAATGATAATTTGCAATTTTTGGTTTGGCATCAGTTACAATTGATAGAAATGTTGATTTCCCAACATTAGGAAATCCTAATAAGCCTACATCAGCCAATAGTTTTAATTCTAGAATAACTTCTTTTTCTTCTCCTTTTTCTCCATCCTCTGAAAATCTAGGAGCTTGTCTAGTAGATGTTGCAAAATGTGAATTTCCTCTACCACCTTTTCCACCTTTTAATACTAATTCTGTTTGATTTGGCTCTGATAAGTCTGCCACTACTTTGCCTGTTTCTACATCTTTTACAACAGTACCAATTGGAACTTTGATATATAAGTCTTTTCCATATTTCCCATTACAATTGCTACCACTACCATTTTCTCCATTTCCTGCTTTATATTTTTTGTTATATCTAAAATCAATTAATGTATTTTTATCCTTATCTACTTGAAAATAGATGTTTCCACCTTTTCCACCGTCTCCACCATCAGGTCCACCTGCTGCTACATATTTTTCACGTCTAAATGATATGGCTCCATTTCCACCATCACCTGATTTAATTATTATTTTTACATAATCAACAAACATTTTTTATCTTCTCTTCCTTTTTTTATTTTTCAAAATAATCTAATTTCATTGCTTTTTTTACTTTTTTCATTGTTTCTTTTGCAGTTTCTCTTGCTTTTGCTGTTCCCTCTTTTAGGATTTTGTCTACTAATTCTGGATTTTCTTCATAATATTTTCTTTTTTCTCTAATTGGTTTTAAATATTCATTAATATTTTTTGCTAATTGTTTTTTACAAGCAACACATCCTCTTTTTCCTTCTCTACATTCATTACATACTGTTTTCACTTCTTCTTTAGTTGAAAATAAATTATGATAATATGCTACCATACATATATCAGGATTTCCCAAGTCATCTTTTTTTATTCTGTTTGGATCTGTTACAGCACTCATAACTTTTTTGGTAATCTCTTCTTCTGAATCTGACAAATAAATTGCATTTCCAAGAGATTTTCCCATTTTTTCATTACCATCTAATCCTTTTATTCTTTTTCCTTCTGATAAAACAATTTCTGGTTCTTTTAATACTTCTCCATAAATACTATTAAATTTTCTAACTATTTCTCTACATTGTTCAATTAATGGTTCTTGGTCCTCTCCTGCTGGAACTAGTTCTCCCTCAAATGTTGTAATATCTGCTGCTTGACTTACTGGATAACCTAAAAATCCATAAGTTACACTTTCTCCAAATAATTCTTTTTTTTGTGCAATTTCTGTTTTTACAGTTGGATTTCGTTGTAATCTAGCAATTGTAACTAAGTTAGAATAATATATAGTTAATTCTGCTGTTTCTGGTATCATAGATTGAATATATATAGTAGTTTTTTCGGGGTCTATTCCACATGCTAAATAATCCATAACCAATTCTCTTACATTTCTTCTTACTTTGTCTGGGTTATTAAAATTATCAGTTAATGCTTGTACATCTGCCACTAAAATGTACATATCATAGTCTCCACTATTTTGCATTTCTACTCTTCGTTTTAATGAACCAAAATAATGTCCTATATGTAATTTACCTGTTGGTCTATCCCCTGTTAATACTCTTTTTTTCATTATTTTTTCCTTCCTTTCGAATATAATATTTTTTACTCAAATTCTGCGATAATATCATAATTTCTAACTTCTACCACTTTGCAACTCACAAAATGATTTATAATATTTTCACTCTTTTTATCTTTTTTATTTTTTATATATACAATTCCATCTATTTCTGGTACATCTTGCATTGTTCTTCCTATATAGTATTTTCCATCAAAAGACATATCTTCAACTAATACTTCATAAGTTTTACTCATTTTTTTACTTTGAATTTCTTTAGAAATCTCTTGTTGTATTTGCATAATTTGATTATATCTTGCTTTTTTCGTGTTTCCATGAATTTGATTTGGCAATTTTTCTGCTGGTGTACCATCTTCTTTTGAGTACATAAATGTACCTAATTTATCAAATTTGGCAATTTTTACAAATTCTTTTAATTCATTAAAATCTTCTTTTGTCTCTCCAGGAAATCCTACAATTAAGCTAGTTCTTAAAACAACATTTGGTATGTTTTTACGAATTGTTTCTAATAAATTTTCTATCTGCTCTTTACTAGTTTTTCGATTCATTCTTTTTAACACAGTATTTGAAATATGTTGAATTGGAATGTCAAAATATTTTGCAATTTTATTATTTTTTGCAACAACATCAATTAATTCTTTTGTAATACCTTCTGGATATGCATACAAAAATCGAATCCAACGAATACCTTTTATCTCGCTTAATTTTTCTAATAATTCTGCTAGTTTTGATTCACCATATATATCAATTCCATATTTTGTTGTATCTTGTGCTATAACAATCAATTCTTTAATTCCC
Source organism: uncultured Clostridium sp. (assembly GCA_964449925.1). Lineage (GTDB taxonomy): Bacteria > Bacillota > Clostridia > TANB77 > CAG-508 > CAG-269. Next base: position 1,664 of record CAYVCM010000112.1, on the reverse strand, counting down.
TTTTTGGCTAACATATTTGCTTCTTCTAAAATGTCTTCCATCTTTCTGCTAGCAAATGGACCTCTTATATATGGTATAGCACAATATGTACATTTATTACTACACCCTTCACCTATTTTTATATATGCATAATTTTTTCCTGTTGTAATAGTTCTATTTAAAAATTGTTGTTCAGTAAGCATTGGCATTTGTGGTATTTCAGTTATTTTCCTGCTTGTTTTTTTCTTTTCTCTTTGAACAATTCCTCTTTTTATTAAATCTTCTATCTTATCCCATAATTTGTCATAATCTTCAATTTTTATAAATAGATCTACTTCTGGCAATGCTTTTATTAAATCTTCATAATATCTTTGTACTAGGCATCCCATAACGATTAGATATTTACATCTGTTCTTTTTATATTCTGCCATTTCTAGTATAGTATTGATTGCTTCTTCTTTTGCAGACTCTATAAAACCACAGGTATTAATTATTATAATATCTGCTTTTTCTTCTTCGTTCACAATTTGAAACTGATTATTTTTAAACATTCCTATTAAACATTCTGTATCTATTAAATTTTTACTACATCCAAGTGATATAAATCCTATATTCATTTTCCATTCCTCTTTAATTTTTATAACTGCAAATATGTTTTCTAGTCATTTCCATTAAATCCAATTTTGTAAATCCTTCTATTTGTGTTTTACTTCTATCTTTTTGCAATTCTTTTTTTAATAATTCTTCTATTTCTTTTTTATCTTTTTCTTCTTGCATGTCTATGTAATCAATCATAATGATGCCACCAATATCTCTAAGTCTTAATTGTTTTGCAATTTCAATTGTCGCTTCTTTATTAACTTTAAAAGCAGTATCTTCCATAGTTTTATTTCCTGTATATTTTCCAGTATTAACATCTATGGCAGTTAATGCTTCTGTCTTGTCTATCGTAATAAATCCTCCACATTTTATCCATATTTTTCTATGATGCATTTTTTTTATTTGCTGTTCTAAATCGTAAATTTTAAATATAGAAGCTTCTCCTTTTATAATAACTTTTAAATTTTTATATTCTTTGTTTTCATTTTTTATTCTTATAATTTCATTATAATCAATACTATCATTAACAGTAACACTTTGTATATTTTTACCAGCTAAATCAATTAACATTTTCTCAACAATATCTTCGCTTTTATATAATAATTTAGGAACTTTACAACTTTCATTCTTACTAGTTTTTACGATTTTTTCCCATTTATTTTCTAATTGTTTTATCTCTTCGACTATTTCTTTTTCTTTTCCTTTTGCAGATGTTCTTATAATTGCACCATTTTTCTCTGAAATATTTTCTTTTACTATTTTAGTCAATCTTTCTTGCTCCACCTTGTCATCTATTTTTTGCGAAATCGTAATAATATTTGTATTTGGCATAAGAACAACATATTTACCTGGTAAATTTATATGTGTAGATACTCTAGCTCCCTTTCTATCATTACTATCTTTTTTGATTTGTACTAACAATTTTTCATTTGGCTTAATAACTGTTCTAATATCTTGATTTAAGTTTGGCTTTTCTTTTTTTTCATCCTTTTTTTCTAAAATATCCTTCAAATGAATTAGAGTATTTTTACCTACTCCTATATCTATAAAGGCTGCTTGCATTCCTCTTACTATATCTTTTACAA
>CAYVCM010000111.1:0-4533 GCA_964449925.1 uncultured Clostridium sp. | reverse complement strand
CTGAAAGAGATATTAGTAATATTCAAATTACTAGTGAAGAAGCAAAAGAAAATTTGAATTCAAAATTGGAACTAACAAGTGAGGGGTTAGCTATTATTCCAACAGAATGGCAAACAGAAATATTATGTTATGAGTTTAAAGGAATAGTGGATGATAAACAATTTTTAGTGTATATTAATGCAGAAACTGGAGTAGAAGAAGATATATTGATTGTTACAGATACAGGAAATGGTGTGTTAGCAATGTAAAATTGTCGAATTGGATGTCGCATTGGGGACGTTTCTTTTTGAGACATTTTTGATGATTTGGGGGGCGAAGCAAAAAATCATCACTTGCTCCGCCCCCAAATCATCAAAAATGTCTCAAAAAGAAACGTCCCCAATGCGACATCCAATTCGACAATTTTAATTTCTTTTATAAGTATCTTTTGATAATAATTCTGTACTTACAACTTGTCCATTTTGTTTTAAAATTCGATAAGCTTCTGAATAAATGGCATCATCTGTTGTACCAGTAACATAAGAAGAGATTTCAACTTCATATTCATTATCTGTACTTAAACCATAAATTTCAAATTTTGCAATACCTCCAGAAACAGAGCATACAAGTTTGATAGGATAGTCTCTACTATTTGTAAATTTAAAGTCAATTGATCCATATACCACAGTTGCATCTCTACTAGCAGATACATATGAAGGAACAAATTGATGGTTACTTCTAGATACAATTTCTAAATTTGCATATAAAACTGCATTATACAATGTAGAAGAGATTTGGCAAATACCACCACCTAATCCATCTACAACTTCGCCATCAACATACATAGAAGCTTCTTTGTATCCAGCGGCAATTGTTCTTTCTCCTACAACTTGATTATAAGAAAATGTTTCTCCTGGCATTAAAACAGTACCATTAATTTTTTCAGCTGCTAATTGTAAATTTGTGGTTCTATCTGTATCACTTGTAGAATATTTAGTAGAATATGTAGATAGTAAATCAGGAAATGCTTCTGTACCAATCATATTTGTTGTTACACTTGGGTATAATGTTTGTAAAGGTATAACATATTCATCTTGCTCTTCTAGCAATAATTCTTTTGCTTCATCTAATGAAATTGCGAAATCTAATCCATTTTCAGAAGGATATACTGCATAAGGATCTTGTGTATAATAAGCATCAACAGGTTCTTTGTAAATCTCATTATAAATTTCTTCAATGTCAATTTCAGAAGGTTGTGTAGAAATAGTTGAAATATCTAATGTTCTATCTTTTAAAGTGAAATTTGAAATACCATTTTTGATATAAATACACATTTGGTCTACATCAACAACATTGCCCTCAGAACCACTTGTAATTATTAATTCATCTCCATCAATATAATAACTACTTTCAATTACTGTATCAGGTAATTTAGAAGAAATGTCATCTAAGGATGTTCTTAACTGTTCTTCATCAATTGTCATAGTTAAATTTATATCTGTTGAATTAATCCATGTATTTATAGCATCAATACTATTTTGAAAAATATTTCCAGACTTACCTATTTCATAAGCTTGCTCCACAGCTGAATCAATATCAAAACTTACACTTAATGCAGAGACCGAAATACTTGTTTCATATTCATCATGAACTAAATTAATACTTTCTGGCAAATTTTCATCAATATAGTTTTGTATAGTTTCTTTTGCTTCTTCTGTAGATAAACCAGACACATCAATTCCTTTTATATAGACTCCAGAAACAATATTTTCATTCTGATTGTTGATAAAAGTGAAAACACAAAATGCTATACATAAGATAAGAATTATTCCTAAAACAGAAAATCCGATGATATGTATGACACGAGAATGTGATTTTTTATCTTCTTCTGGATGATAATTTTCTACTGGATGGAATTCTCTGGTTTCATTAGAAGCTTCTCCTAAAGGATTCAATTTTACACCAGATAATGTAACTTTATCTATTTTTTCTTCGAATTCTACATCTTTTACGCTCATAGATTTCTCCTTTTCTAAATATCTTTTTCATTATATCATAATTAGTCGAAAAATCATAGAGAAATCATAGAGAATTCACATAAAATTTTGAAAATTAAAAAAAACATTATAATTCAGAGTTAATATGGTAAAAAAAAGCTAAAAAAGAAAAATTTTGTTAAAATAATTTTACATAAAAAGAGAATACTAATAGTATAAAATTGAATTTACAATTTTATAATTTTAATTTTAGGAGGCAGTTATGTCTAAGAATCGTCATTTAATGTCTGAAAATTTAAAAGAGGAAATTGCAAGAGAACTAGGAGTATATGAACAAGTAAAACAAGATGGAGGAAGCTGGGGAAATGTTTCTTCTAAAGATTGTGGAAATATTGTAACAAAAGCAATAGAGATTGCAAATAGAACAGTTGATAATAATTAAATCTAAAAAACTTGGAGTTTTTACTTCAAGTTTTTTAGATTTTCAAAGTTGATAACATGGAAGATACTGTGGGGATATATTATTTTAAATTTCATAAATTCCTCGGCTCAATACGATATTTAAGAATTTGTAACATCATTTTTTGAGCCTCTTTCACTCAGACCCTCTCGCAAGCTCGAGTACCGTGAACATCCCTCAAAAAATTATTAACAAATTCTAAAATATCTCCAATCACATTCGTCATTTATTCAATTTAAAATAATATATCCCCACAGTATCTTTCATGTTATCAACTTTGAAACTTTATAAAAATATTAAAGTTGCAAAAAAGAACAAAAAGACATATAATTTAAAAAAGAAAAAATAAGGAGAAGCCTATGAAAGATTTAAGTATAAAAAACATAGTAGAAATTACAAAAGGAAAACTCATAGTAGGAAACAATAACTACATTTGTAAATCATACTCAAAAGACACAAGAACAATAAAACAAGGAGACATATACATAGGAATCAAAGGAGAAAATTTTGATGGAAATGTATTTTGGAAAACTGCATTAGATAATGGAGCAATGGGAGTTATCGTTCAAGGTATTGACTTTACGGAGCAAGACAAAAAGACATATCAAGACAAAATTATTATAAAAGTCGAAGATACTTTACAAGCATTATATAAAATGGCAAATTACAAAATAAACTTATATGATGTACCAGTAATTGCAATCACTGGTAGTGTAGGAAAAACAAGTACAAAAGACTTAGTAGCAAATGTTGTAGAACAAAAATTTAAAACTTGTAAAACAATAGGAAACAATAATAATAATATTGGTATGCCATTTACAATATTAAATGCACCAAATGATATAGAAGCATTTGTATTAGAAATGGGTATGAATCATTTTGGAGAAATTCATTTACTTTCTGAAATTGCAAACCCAAATATATGTGTTATTACAAATATAGGTACCTCACATATAGGAAATTTAGGTTCCAGAGAAAATATTTTAAAAGCAAAATTAGAGATATTAGATGGTGCAAAAAGTCCAAGTATTGTTATTAATAATGATAATGATTTATTAAATAAATGGTATGGAGAAAATAAAAATAGTACAAATATAAAAACATATGGAATTTATGAAACAAGTGATATACAGGCAACAAACATTAATTTAAAAGAAAATAGTAGCACATATAAATGTATTTTAAACAATAGAGAAGAAGAAATATCTGTACCTGTTGGTGGAGAACATTTTGTATTAAATAGTTTATGTGCAATTGCTATTGGAAAATTATTAGATATAGCAATAAGCGATATAAAGAAAGGTATTGAAACATTTTCTCTTACAAAAAATAGGATGGAAATTATTGAATTAAAAAACAACATAAAATTAATAAATGATGCATACAATTCTAGCGTAGAATCTGTTAAAGCAAGTTTAGAATATATGAAAAATATGCATGCAAATAGAAGAATTGCTGTGTTAGGAGATATATTAGAAACAGGAGATTTTGCAAAAAGGTTACATAAAGAAATAGGTAAAATTGTATGTAAAAATGAAGTTAATATTTTAATTTGTAGTGGAGAAAATTCAAAATACATTGTAGAATCTGCAAAAGAAAATGGTTTTGATGAAAAAAATATATATTATTTTGATAATAAAGAAAAAATTGCAAACTTTTTAGAGCAAAATATGAAATCTGAAGACATTATATTGTTTAAAGCATCAAATGGTATGAAATTTTTTGATATTGTTGAAAAAATAAAAACAGAATATAAATAAAGGAGAGTGGTAAGATGAAAATAAAATTAGGTCTTATTTTTGGAGGTATGTCCACAGAAAATGAGGTTTCTGTTATGTCAGCAAATTCTATTTTAAAAAACCTAGATAAGGAAAAGTATGAGATTTTTCCAATCTATATATCGAAAGAAGGAGAATGGTTTGAGTATAATAATTTAGAGAATATTGATATTAGCAAAAATACTAAAAAATTAGATAATGTAATAGAATATTTAGAAAAATTAGATGTACTTTTTCCAGTATTACATGGATTATATGGAGAAGATGGAACTATTCAAGGATTATTTGAAATGTTAAAAAAACCATATGTTGGATGTGG
>CAYVCM010000110.1:0-4556 GCA_964449925.1 uncultured Clostridium sp. | reverse complement strand
TTGGTATGAAACAACCATTATCTATACATGTTAATACTTTTGGAACAGGTACAATACTACAAGAAGAATTAATAGCAAAGATTACAAAAAAATTTGATTTAACACCAGATGGTATTATTAAATATTTAGACTTAGATAAACCAATTTATTCATTAACCACAAACAATGGTCATTTTGGAAAAGAAAATATGTCTTGGGAAAAGATTATAAGATTTTAATAATATAGCATGAAACAATTATATATAAAATAATATGAACTATAAAATGTTAATCAGAAATGGAGAATAACAAATGCTAAAAAAAATAATTGAAAAAAATTATAAGTGGATAATTGCTTTTCTGTGTATACTTATTGTTTTAATGATGCTAGAAGATATTTTTGAAAATGAACAATTAGAATTAGATATGTTTATATATAAGATAGTAATCCTTAATTTAAGGTCAGAATCAGTAACAGCATTTATGAAGACAATAACTAATTTGGCTTCTGCATATATATTAATCGCAATTGCCATTGGAACATTAATTTTTATAAAAAATAAAAAAATAGGTGTATGTATAGCCAGTAATTTAGTTATAATAACTTTATTAAATCAGTTATTAAAAAATATTGTACAAAGACCAAGACCAGAGGGATATAGACTAATTACAGAAAATGGATATAGTTTCCCATCGGGGCATTCCATGGTTAGTATGGCTTTTTATGGGTTATTAATTTATCTAATATGGAAAATGGTAAAAAACAAAAAGGTCAAATATGCTAGTTGCGGAATATTGGGAATGTTTATTTTCTTAATAGGATTTAGTAGAATTTATTTAGGCGTACATTATACAAGTGATGTAATTGGTGGATTTGCAATATCAATTGTTTATTTATTACTATTTACAAATGTAACAAAATCAATATTACAATTAGAAAGAGAGAATAATATGAATACAAAAAGAAAAGTTGTAGCGTTAAAGAAAAAAAGAAAAAAATTAAGAAATAGCTTTAAATATGCTTTTCAAGGAATAAGAGAAGCATGGAAAAAAGAACAAAATTTAAAAATTCATTTTTTAATTATGTTATTGATAATTATTGCAGGGTTTATTTTTAATATATCAACAACAGAATGGATTGTGTGTTTAATATTGTTTGCACTTGTGATTTCATTGGAATTGATAAATACTGCAATTGAAACAACAGTGGATTTGGCAATGCCAGAAATTAATGAAAAAGCAAAATATGCAAAAGATATTGCAGCAAGTGCAGTATTATTTTCTGCTATTATTTCTGCTATTGTAGGATTAATTATATTTTTACCTAAAATATTTGGGTGATTTTTGACTAAATATTATCTAAAATAGAATAAACAAATAATAGGATATCATAACCTGTAAAAAATTTATTAAATATATTTTTTCATAAAAATAAGATAAAAATTTTCGTTAAGTTAAATACTTAATGAATAAAAACTAAAAATATCATACCAATAAAACATAGTGAAGTCAATAGATAGAAGAGATAATTTTAAAAATTAAAAAATACAAATACTTATAAAAAATAAAAAGTGGAAAAGCTTGTAACTATCAAAAAACAAGCAATTACCACTTTTTTTATTTTCTTAGAGTATTTAACTCTAAGAAAATAAAAAATCTAATGAAATACTTGAAAACAAAAGAAAATCAAGAAAAGAGGTATGAAAAATGAAAAAAGGATATAAAGAAAAAGGTATCACACTATTAGCTTTAGTAATTACAATTATAATATTATTAATCCTAGCAGGAATAACGATAAGTGCCATAACAGGAGAGAATGGACTTATTAACAGTACAGAAGTTGCAAAAGAAGAAACAGAAATAGCAAATGAAAAAGAAATTGTAGAAAAGGCGACAGTCCAAGCAATGGGAAACAACAAATATGGCAATCTAGAAGAAAGTGAATTACAAGAACAACTAGATAAAGAAACAGGAGAAGGAAAAACAGAAGCAACAGATATTGGAGATGAATTTGAAGTTGTATTTGTAGAAAGTAACAGATATTATACAGTAGATAAAGATGGAAATGTTACACAAGTGCAAGAAATTATAAAAGACAATTCACCAGGAGATATTACAGTTGGAATAAATGGAGAAGAATTAGATGGAACAGAAGAAAATCCATATGAAATATGGTGTATAGAAGATTTAGTAGCATTTTCAAATATGGTAAATGGAAGTGGTATCAAGTTAGAAAATGGAGAGCCAGTAGAAATAACATCAGTAAACTATTTTAATGGAAAATATGTGTCATTAAAAGTAAATCTAAATTTTAAATCTAAGTTATCATATCAAGATAGTGAAAGGACAGATTTTGGAGATATAAATGGAGATGAAAGTGATGGAAATACATTAATGAATGAAATGACAACAGGAACAGGATTTACACCAATTGGAAGAGGATTTTCAGTGACACTAGGATTTTGTGGATATTTTAATGGTAAGAATAATAGAATTTCAAATTTATATATAAATAATGATGAAGAAGATTATGTAGGACTATTTGGAGCATGTTACTATGCAATGTATGTAAGTAATTTAGAATTAGAAGGAGAAATAACAGGAGGAAATTATGTTGGAGGAATTGTTGGATATGTAGGAGGTAATGGTAGTGGTGGCAAAATAGAAAATTGTATAGTGAATTGTAATATAAAAGGAATACTTTATATAGGAGGAATTCAAGGAAGAGGAGTAGGAACATTTATAAATTGTATAAATAAAGGAGAAATATCAAAAATTAAAATGGAACAAAGAAGCTGCTTTATGGGAGGAATTGGTCGGATATATGGAATACTATCAAATCATAAACTGTTGTAATTTAGGAAATGTTCAAAACAATAATGATACATATTATTATAATACATATATAGCGGGAATCATTGGATATTCAGTTCAAGGTACACAAGAAATATTAAATAGCTATAATGTAGGAACTATAGAAGGAAATTGTAATGTGGCTGCTGGAATAATAGGTTATGTAGCAAGTAAAACAGTAACATTAAATAATGTATATAATCTAGGAGAGGTAAAGACAGCAAAAAATTGTATAGAAATTATCGGAACTGTGAATCAATATGCAACTGCAGAAGTAGATAATGTGTTTTTTAGTGTTCAAGATAAAGGAATTGGAGGGCAAAATGGAACTTTGATAGGTGAAATGCAATACTATAATAGTGAGTTTATAAAAAGTAATGAATTTGTTAACATATTAAATTCATATAGAAATGAAGAAGGAGAATATCCATCAGAATGGAAAAATTGGAAATTAGGAGATGAAGGATATCCTGTATTTGAATGAATATGTAATAGTGACAATCAAAAAATGATAGAAGAATGTAAAAAAGAAAATGGAGAAATTTAGTTTATACAAGAAGTAACAGGATTAACAGAGAAAGAAATTATGCACATTATAATACTATACTGGTAAAATTAATAAAAGAATTTAAGGAAAGAAAAATATTTAAAGACAACATATTTATGAAACTTAAAAAATGAAAAAATTTCCTAGAGTTTTTAACTCTAGGAAATAAAACTAAAATTATGATATCAATAAAACTTAGTAAAGTCAATAGATAGCAGATAAAAAATTATAAATAAAAAAGTAAAAGTAAGGAAAATTTTTCTAAAACAGAAATTGCTTGTAAAGTAGAAATACCAAAGCATTTCTGTTTTTTAAAATTTCCTAGAGTTAAAAACTTCAGGAATGTGAAGCAACATAGAAAAAGCTTAGATATAAAAGGAAATGAAGGGAAGGAAAGGGATAAACAAATGATGAAATATAATCAAAAAAACAAAGAAAATCAAACTACAAAAAATATGCTTATAAAAGAACAAAATCATAATCTAAGTAAAGGTATTACTCTAATTGCTTTAGTAATTACAATAATTGTATTGTTAATATTAGCAGCAGTGACAATTAATACCCTAACAGGAGAAAATGGAATATTAACAAGAGCAAGCCAGGCATCAGAGAAAACAGAAATAGCAGAAGAAAAAGAAGCAATAGAAATAGCATATGCAGGAGTATTGGCAGATAATAATGGAAGTGGAGTAAGTGCAAAAGAATTGCAAGAAGAATTAGAGAATAATGGATATAATGCAACAGTAGTAGATAATGGAGATGGAACATTAACAGTCACATTTGAATCAGGAAGAGAATATACAATAGATGAAAATGGAAGTGTTACAGGTCCAACAGAAACAGATATAACGGCTACAATGAAAATAGTTGGAGAAAAGGTAACAGAACCACCAGTACCAAGTGGTTTTACACATACAGAAGGAACAGTAGATACAGGATATGTAATACAGGACAGTGATGGGAATGAATTTGTGTGGGTGCCAGTGGATAAAAATCAAAAGATTCAAGTAAATGTAACAAGTAAATCAGGAGATATAGAAAGTTTGGTATTAACAGATCCATATGGAGATGATGTATTAACATTAAGTAATGTAGGAACAAGTTATAGTAATACAGAAATAGAGCCAACAATAAATGGACCATATAGATTAACAATAACAGTAGGAGAAGAGACAAA
>CAYVCM010000109.1:0-4691 GCA_964449925.1 uncultured Clostridium sp. | reverse complement strand
ATTTTCTATTGCAACTTTTTAATAAATAGTATATAGTAAGGAAGGGTGTAAAAAATGACAAAATTTGTAGAAAATATTACAAAATTAAAAGCAAGTAATATCAATAGAAATATTGTTTATTTTGCGTTCCCAATTTTAAAATTAAAAAGTTAAGTATTTATATCAATTCTTTTGGAATTGATATTTTTTTGTTAAACAATTTTACAAAAAACAATATTACTAAAAAATAAAGGAGGCAATTTATGGAAGAAACAAAAAAATTACTGTTAGATGTAGACGAAAAACCAACAATTGGCAAATGGATTATTTTAGCCTTACAACATGTTTTTGCCATGTTTGGAGCAACCATTTTAGTACCTATAATGGTAAATACATCAGCAGGAGAAGAAGTTCTTACTATTCCAGTTGCACTAGTAACATCTGGAATTGGAACATTAATTTATATTTTGTGTACAAAAGGAAAATCACCAGTATACTTAGGAAGTTCTTTTGCATTTATTGCACCACTTGCGGCAGCTTATTTAAAAGGTGGAATTTCAGGTGCAATGGTTGGAGTTATGGCAGTAGGTCTTGTTTATGTTATTTTTGCTATTCTTATTCATTTTATAGGTAAAAAATGGATAGACAAACTGTTGCCACCATTAGTTATTGGACCAATGATTATGATTATTGGGTTAAGTTTAGCACCAAGTGCAATTTCTCAAGTGGGACTGGGAACAGAAACACAAATTGATTGGAGATCAATAGCAGTAGCATTAATAACTTTTTTAACAACAGCAATTGTAATGGTTAGAGGAAAAGGATTCTTAAAAATTATTCCATTTCTAATAGGAATTGTAGTAGGATATATCGCATCAATTTGTTTTGGATTAGTTGATTTTACACCAGTATTAGAAGCAGGATTCTTTAGTATGCCAAATTTTGTAATACCATTCTTAGATTATACACCTAATTTTTCTGCACTATTGACTATTTTACCAATTTCTTTGGTAACAATAGCAGAACATATTGGCGACCATACAGCATTAAGTACAATCATTGGAAGAAATTTATTAAAAAAACCTGGATTAGACAAAACATTGTTAGGTGACGGTTTAGCAACATTTGTTGCTGGATTATTAGGAGGACCTGCAAATACAACTTATGGAGAAAATACATCTGTTGTAGGAATGACAAAGGTTGCATCTGTATGGGTAATTGGATTAGCAGCAATTATTGCTATTTGTTTAGGATTTTTAGGAAAATTTACAGCACTAGTATCAACCATTCCTGATGCTGTTTTAGGTGGAGTATCTTTACTATTATATGGATTTATTTCTGTAAATGGTTTAAAAGTACTAATTGAAAATAAAATAGATTTTGGAAAATCTAAAAATATAGTTGTTGCATCTACAATGTTAGTATTAGGATTAGGAGGAGCAGCTATCTCTATTATTCATGGAGATTTATCTGTAACTATTTCAGGAATGAGTTTAGCAGCTATTATCGGTATTTTACTAAACTTATTACTACCAGAAGAAAAAGAAGATGATGAAGCAATGGAAATTGATTATAAAAGTGAGGTAAATGAAATGGAAGAAATAAAAAATGATGAATCAAATCAAGTAACTGTATTAAATAACCCTCTAGTAGAACATAAATTGTCTATTATTAGAAACAAAAATACAGGAACAAAAGAATTTAGAGAGATTATAGGAGAAATAGCATCATTATTATGCTATCATGCTCTAGAAGATGCAAAACTAAAAGAAGTTGAAATTGAAACACCAATTTGTAAAATGAAAGCAAAAGTATTAGATGAAGATAACTATGCCTTTGTTCCAATTTTAAGAGCTGGAACAGGTATGTTAGATGGTTTATTAAAAATAGTGCCAAATGCAAAAATTGGACATATTGGATTATATAGAAATGAAGAAACATTAGAGCCAGTTCAATATTATTATAAAATGCCAAAAGATATTGCAAAAAGAGAAGCAATTATATTAGATCCAATGCTTGCAACAGGAGGTTCAGCAGCAGATACAATCCAAATGCTAAAAAAAGATGGAGTTAAGAAAATTAAATTTTTATGTATTATATCTGCTCCAGAAGGTATAAAAAGATTACAAAAAGAGCATCCAGATGTGGAGATTTATACAGCATGTATCGACGAAAAATTAAACGACAAAGGTTATATAGTTCCAGGTTTAGGTGATGCAGGAGATAGAATATTTGGAACGAAATAAGAATGTCATGCATTAACGAAATCAAAGGATTAAAAGATGAAGCTTTCAAATAAAAGAGGAGACAGTTAAACCTAACTAACTGCCTCTTCTTTTATCTAATAGGAAATAAGTTGTGTCCTAATAAATGCATGTTTTTTAAGTAAAGCTTATTTATTATTATTGTTTTGTTTCTCAGTATTGTTATTTTGATTATTTGAATTATTATTTTTATTTTCTTTCTTTTTCTTACCCATATATAAGCACCTCCATTCAAATTTCAATAATAGTATTTTCATAAAACTAAAAAAATATACTATAAAAACAGAAATTTAAATAAATTTGTATTTTTTTTACATTTGATATATAATAGGGGAAACATACAAAAGTATATTATTCATATATATTAAAAAGGCACACTGAAAAATAATGTATTACAATTATTTTAATTAGATATTAACTTTAGGAAGGAATGAGTTAAAGAATGGACTTTGTAAATGAAAGATTAGCAGAATTTAATAATTATATACGATATCGAAAGGTAGCAATTATAGGTTTAGGAGTTAGTAATCTGCCACTTTTAGATTATCTATATGATAAAAAAGCCAATGTAACTATATTTGATGAAAGAGAATATAACCAAATCTCTAAAGATATAATTGAAAAAATTAATAATTATGGCTTTGTTTTCCATTTTGGAGAAGAGTGTATGCAATATTTGAAAAATTTTAATGTCATTTTTCGTTCTCCTAGCTGTTTACCAACTAAACCAGAATTAGTAGAAGAGGCAAACAGAGGAGCATTAGTAACAACAGAAGTAGAACTGTTAATGCAAATGTGCCCATGTAAAATAATTGGAGTTACAGGAAGTGATGGAAAAACAACAACAACAAGTTTAATAAATTATATTTTACAAAAATCTGGATATACAACATTTTTAGGTGGAAATATAGGAACACCATTATTTACAAAATTATCTGAAATAACACCAGAAGATATAGTTGTTTTAGAATTAAGTAGTTTTCAACTAATGGGAATGGAAGTAAGTCCACAAATTGCAGTTATTACTAATATAACACCAAATCATTTAAACATACATAAAGATTATCAAGAATATATAGATGCAAAGAAAAATATTTTCAGATATCAAGATGAAAATGGAATTTTAGTTTTAAATTATGATAATGAAATCACTAAAGAATGTGCCAAAGAAGCAAAGGGCAAAGTTATTTTCTTTAGTAGTCAAACAAAATTAGATAATGGATATATTGTTGATGAAGATGTAATAAAAGAATGTGAAGATAAGGTTAGAAAACATATTTTAAACACAGAAGATGTCTTGTTAAGAGGAAATCATAATTATCAAAATATTGCAACAGCAATTGCAGCAACAGCGAATTTAGTAAATATAGAAACAGCCATAAAAGCTGTACAAGAATTTCAACCAGTTGAACACCGTATTGAATTTATTGAAGAAATTGATGGAGTGAAATGGTATAATGACTCTGCAAGTTCTTCTCCATCTAGAACTTTATCAGGAATGAATGCATTTAAGGAAAAAATTGTTTTAATTGCTGGTGGATATGATAAAAATTTAGATTATACACCACTTGCAAAACCAATTGTAGATAAGGTAAAAACATTAATACTAATTGGTCAAACAGCAGGGAAAATATATGAAGTTGTAAAAGAAGAATTAGAGAAAGAAAATAAGTATTTAGATATATATATGTGTGAAACATTAGAACAAACAATTCCAATTGCAAGAAAACATGCTAAAAGCGGAGATGTAGTTTTATTTTCTCCTGCTAGTGCTAGTTTTGATATGTTCAAAAATTTTGCAGATAGAGGAAATCAATTTAAAAATTTAGTAAGAAATATATAAAATAATTGTGTATTAAATTAGAAACAGGCGACCTAAAAAAACAGGTCGCCTTTAAAATGGCTTTATTCTTCTTCTAAAAGAAATTTCTCAGCTTCTTGAGAAATTCTTTCTTCTTCAGGAGTCAAATTTGTGTCTCCCGAAATCATGACAATTTCTTTCGCTAACTGAACCTTTCTTTCGAAAGGAATGTCATTTACCCATTCGCTGAATATTTTTTCTATTGTCATCTTCTTTCCTCCTTTACAAATAAAGCCTTCGAGTGTCAATATTATTATAACACAAAATCATAAAAAAGTTAATTTTTTATGCACCTATTAGGTTTAAAATACATATCTTGTAAAAGAAAAAATATATAAGAAAAGCGTGCGTTAACGAAATCAAAGATTTCGACGCACACATGTGCAAAATTGCTTTGCAATTATTGCACAAATATAGGATGCTTAACCTTGTTGTATACGGAAAAATCTTACATATAGTCAAGATAAAAGTCGATTTTTCCTATACAATAAAAAATTTATATTATATAAAAGGAGGAGTTAGAAATGTATGACAACAACTATGAAACATACATAAGAAGTATTTTAGGTTATCCTAGTGCATCAGAG
>CAYVCM010000108.1:0-4795 GCA_964449925.1 uncultured Clostridium sp. | reverse complement strand
ATTTTTATATCATCTGGACCAACACCATTCATTGGAGAAATAGAACCATGTAAAACATGATATAGTCCTTTAAATTCATGAGTTTTTTCCATCGCAATAATGTCTCTTACATCTTCAACTACACAAATAGAAGATATATCTCTTTTTGGATTACTACAAATTGGGCATGGGTCTGTATCAGAAATGTTGTAACAATTACTGCAATATTTTAGGTTTTTCTTTGCTTCTACTATTGAATTTACAAATTCCGTTGTTTCTTCTTCTGAAGAGTTCAAAATATAAAAAGCAAGTCTTGCAGCTGTTTTATGTCCAATACTTGGCAATTTTTCAAAACTTTCTATTAATTTTTCTATTGATGGTGAATATAATGACATTTTGTACCTCCACTTAAACTCAATACTTTTTTGCATTTTATTTTAATTTTTTATTGAATAGGAAACAATATGAAACTTTTAGTTTCTTAGGCTTAAAGTGAAAATGAATATTTTATTTTCAAAAGAAAGATCGGTTTTTCCTATTCAATAAAAAGAGATTATTAGGAAACCAATAATCTCTTAAATATTTACATAAGTCCTGGGATATTAAATTTTCCTAATTCACTTGCTTGAGCATTATCTACTTGTTTTAAAGCATCATTAACACAAGTTAATATTAAATCTTCTAGCATTTCCACATCATCAGGATCTACAACTTCTTTCTGAATTTTAATTTCTTTGATTACTCTTTCTCCTGATACTTTTGCAGATATTGCACCTCCACCTGCTGTTGCTTCAAATTCTTTTGTTGCTAGTTCAGCTTGAGACTTTTCCATATCCTCTTGCATTTTTTTAGCTTGTTTCATCAAGCTATTCATATTCATTCCTCCAAATCCTCCCATTCCTCCAGGGAAGCCACCTCTTTTTGACATAATTTTTCCTCCTTTATAATCTTAAATAATTCACCTTATTATAAACTAAATTATGGTTTCTTTCCACACTTTTTAAACAAAAAGTGGAAAACTTGTATTTTAAAGGTTACTATTCCGTGTTAACATAGTGGCAAGGTGTGATGGTATATTAATTCGGAATAGTAACATCTATTTCACATTAAATGGAATATCAGATTCATCTGCAATACTCTTAATATTTTTCTCTTCTGTTTTTACATTATTATTAGCATTAGCAATATACTTAACATTCATTGGTTTGCCAGAAGCCATAGATATCAAATTAGTAATCTCTTTTATATTTTCTGGTTTTTCCAAAACAGTTTTACCAAAAGCTGTTAAACCATTAGGGAACTCTATACCAACAGTCATATTATTAATTTCCTTTGCCGTTGTGTTCATCAAGTTAGTATACAAAACAATTTTTCCATTTTGTTTTAAATCTCTTACAATCTGTGGCCAATATTCTTCAACCTTACTAGAAGAATATGTTGATGCTTTTATACTTTTTTGTGTATTATTTGTATTATGTTGACTTTTTGAGCTTGTTTGTTTTTCCTTTTCTTTATCAGATTCTACATATGTCATTTTTACTTCTGTTTGTCTTTTTGTTTCATTACTAGTATTTACACTATGATTATTTAAATAATTTTCAATTTTTTTAACTCTTTTTTCTAAATCATTACTTTCTTCACGGTTTGTTGATAGTTCACTACAAAGTTTTATAATACCTGCTTGGAAAATAATATTTTTTTGCGTTGAGAATTTCATTTCATTTTCTAGTTCTGAAAGTTCATATACAAGGTTTATTAATCTTTCTTTTTCTACTATTTTAGAAATATCTTCTAATTTGTTTTTTTCTTCCTCACTATATAAATCAATATGATTTGTAGCTTTATATAGTAGAATATCTTTCACATATTTAATAATTTCCCATAATAAATTAGAAATGTCTTTTCCCTCATCTAAAACCTTGTTAACTGTTATTAAAGCTTTATCAACATCATATTTTATAATTGCTTCTACAATATCATGAACAAACACCATTTTAGGAATGCCCACTAAATCTTTTATTTTATCTTCATCTATTTTGGTTTCACCATTTTGTGTGCATCTTTCTAAAATAGATAATGCATCTCTCATAGCACCTTCTGACAGTGTAGCAATTACTTCTAAGGCTTCTTTCGTTATTTCAATGTTACTTTCTTTACAAACAATTTCTAGTCTTTTTATAATATCTTCATTAGATATTCTTTTAAAATCAAATCTTTGGCATCTAGATAAAATAGTTGCTGGTAATTTTTGTGATTCTGTTGTTGCTAATATGAATTTTACATGTTGTGGAGGTTCTTCTAATGTTTTTAATAATGCATTAAAAGCTCCTGTTGATAACATATGTACCTCATCTATGATATATACTCTATATGTTGCTTTTGTTGGTAAAAAATTTACTTCTTCTCTTATACTTCTTATATCTTCAACACTATTATTAGAAGCTGCATCCATTTCTACAATATCTGTTAGACTCCCAGAAATTGCTGCTTTACAAATTTCACATTCATTACATGGTTCTCCATCTTTCGGATTTAGGCAGTTAATGGCTCTTGCTAATATTTTTGCTGCTGATGTTTTTCCTGTACCTCTTCCACCATTAAATAAATATGCATGCCCTACTCTATTAGCTATAATTTGATTTTTTAGTGTCTTTATAATATGTTCTTGCCCCACCATTTCTGAAAAATTTAATGGTCTAAATTTTCTATAAAGTGCTGTGTACCCCATAATTATCACATCCTTTATATGTCTGCTTAGCAGAAAAAAATGGTCCTATCATTTAATCTCTCTATGGAAAGTATTCCACATAAAGATGACTACTTATTGCTGCTTCCTTCCGGACCTGACAAGATTCATAGGTCTTTATTGGATACTCTCCATACAAAGATTAAATAATATACCATATGTATTATATACTGAAAATATGGAAGTGTCAATCATGAGCAAATGATGATTTTTTGCTCCGTCCCCGAATCATCACTTGCTCTAATTATGAATTCTTTTAAAAATTACATCTTCTAAATCTGTAATTTCAATAGAACTACTGCCTTCTTCAACTACATTTCCAACTGGTAATTCTGTTTTTACTTCTGCTTGATATTCTTTTCCATCTTCTAATACAATTGTTAAATTAAAAGTCAAATTTATTTCTAAACTTTCTTCTGTAACTCCAGCTTTTTTCAATAATTCAGCATGATTAATTTCTTCTTCATCAGATTGATATTGAGCTACATTATTATTTGAACATCTAAATGCAATAATTCCACCTTGATTAGATATTTTTAAATTTTTTAAGTCAGATTCTACATCTCCTGTATATTCTAAACTTTCTACAATATCTTCATCATTATATTGGAATATAACATCTTCTTCTTCTGCATCTGGCTTATAAAAATTTATATTCTCTGAATTAGTGGCTTCTATTTGGAAATTATCAATAATAACAGATTGAATAATTTCTGTTTCATCATAATTTTCATTTTTGTCTATATATAAATATATATCATTTGCTTGATGAATATTATATGACCATCTTGTATTTGTTTGTCCATCATCAATTCCTTCTTGTGTACTGATAATTATTATTTTTGTTAGTTCGAATGGCATATTAGTTTCACCTTCTACACTATATCTTAAAACTAACATGGCAACCACAAATAAAATAATAACAATAATAACCATTATCATACAAATATGAAAACTTTTTGTTTTGGTTAATTTTTTAAATTTATCAATCATATATCCCTCCTGATAAATATTGATATATTTGAAGTTTTGTTAAACTTTTTTTGATTTTTTATAAAATATTTATTTTCACTTTGAACTTAATTAACCTAAATTTTTAATTTAAAAAATATGTCTTCTTACATTTTACTTTTCTGTTGTCGATTTTTATTTTTTAAAATTCTTAATTCTTTAAAGAATTTCTTTAAAATTATTTCGCAATCTGTTTTTAATATACCTGTTTCTACTTCAACTTTATGATTAAATGTATAATCTTTAAATAAGTTAAAAACTGAACCTGCTGCACCTGTTTTTTCATCCAATGTTCCTATATATATTTTTTTGATTCTAGCATTAATAATTGCACCTGCACACATACTGCATGGTTCTAATGTAATATACATTTCACAATCTAGTAATCTCCAAGAATCCAGTTTTTTACTTGCCTTTTGTATTGCTATCATTTCTGCATGTTTTGTTGTGTCTTTTTTTGTTTCTTTTTGGTTATGTCCTCTTGCAATAATTTTTCCAT
Source organism: uncultured Clostridium sp. (assembly GCA_964449925.1). Taxonomy (GTDB): domain Bacteria; phylum Bacillota; class Clostridia; order TANB77; family CAG-508; genus CAG-269. The sequence continues at coordinate 560 of CAYVCM010000108.1, read as the reverse complement.
CTTTTACAATTACACATCCTACTGGAACTTCTAATTTATCATATGCTTTTTTTGCTTCTTTTAGGGCTTCTTGCATAAATTTTTCTTCCATGTTTCCTCCATTATGTATTGGATTTTTTGTGTATAATATATTTTTGGTGTGCCCAGAGGGACTCGAACCCCCATCGGTCGCTTAGGAGGCGACTGCTCTATCCTGCTGAGCTATAAGCACATATACATGAATTATTATAATATATTACATTAGAAAAATCAATGTTTTTCTCTATCAAAACATCCTATATAATAAATACATCAAAAAAATTGAGATTACCTTTATTAAAAGGTGAAACAGCTAAATTGATTTTCAATCTAGCTATTTTTTATTTTTGATTAATTTGTTTTATACAAATTTGCATTTTAGATTATTTAAGCATTTAAAATAAATCTGATCTTTTTACTCTTTTTATTGTTCAAGAATTATAGTCTATTTTCACCATTTGGTTACTTAAACAAATTTTATCTATTTTGTTTTTTCTCTTTTTTCTTGTAGCTAAATAGTAAGCCTATGCTAATTGCTAATA
>CAYVCM010000107.1:0-4850 GCA_964449925.1 uncultured Clostridium sp. | reverse complement strand
GAAATCATAAGAAATATAGAAAGACAAGCATATAGAGAAGAACAACAAATTATAAGTAGCAAAGCACAGAGTATGAAAGATGTAGAACATATTTATGGAATAGAAGAAGCCGAAATAGTAATAGGAGGTAATCAAGATTGGTATTTAATATATGGAAAAAATAGAAAAGGAGATATAGAAATATCAGATATAGCAATATTAGGAGCAATGAATGCAGAGGCAGGAAGTAAAGCACCACAAGAAAATGTAAAATTAGCCATAATGGAAGCTACAAAGACATTGTATAAATTATTAATAGAAGAAGGGGAGGCCGGAAAAACTTTTCACTGTGATGCAACGAGAGATACATCATTAATCAATATAAAGAGAATGTTAAGAAAAGGATTAGCAAAAATATATGATAATAAAAATAGAGAGATAATGTATGATAAAGAAAAAGGATTAGTATATATAGATAATGGAGAAGAAATACAATATCATTATTTTAGCAGTAATGAAGATATAGAAATGTTTGGAGTATATATAGAGCCACAATTAGAAGCTTTAAAAGAGGAAGAGAAAAAAATAGATGAATTATTAAATAAGGTACAAGAAACTGAAAAATTAAGAGGAAGAGAAAAAGAAGAAGGTCTTGATGAATTAAGAAGAACGATAAGAAAAGGAGAAAATGCAAATGATGAAAAATAATTTTTATAAATTGAAAGAAGCTTCAAAAGAATATAGGTTAAATAATCAATATGAATTAACCAAAAATGCATTAGAGTATATAAGAGACAGAATAAAAGCAAATGAAAATGAGATTGGAAATTTAATAAATATATAAAAAGAGAACATTACATAAACTTAAATAAAAAAGAATTTTTAATTTATAAAAAAATTTAGGAGAGAAATAAAAATGAAAATTGAAAATGGTGTATTATTAAAAGTTTTAGATAGTGATATAGTAGATGGAACATTTGAAATACCAGAAGGTGTAACAAGCATAGGTAATTATGCTTTTGAAGGATGTAGTAGCTTAACAAAAATCAAAATACCAGAAGGTGTAACAAATATAGGTAATTATGCTTTTTCATACTGTAGAAAATTGGTAGAAGTTCATATCCCAGAAACTGTAACAAGTATAGGTAATAAAGCTTTTTGGTTATGTATGGAATTGACAAAAATCAATATTCCAGAAAGCGTAACAAGTATAGGTGTATCTGCTTTTGAAAGATGTGGTGGATTGACAAAAATAAACATCCCAGAAGGTGTAACAAGTATAGGTGCAGGTGTTTTTTTCGGATGTGGTGGATTGACAGAAATCCAAATACCAGAAGGTGTAACAAGTATAGGTAAAAATGCTTTTTCAGGATGTAGTGAATTGGTAGAAATCAATATTCCAGAAAGCGTAACAAGTATAGATAATGCTGCTTTTTCAGGCTGTAGTAGCTTGACAAAAATCCAAATACCAGAAAGTGTAACAAGCATAGAAGAGGGTGCTTTTGAAGGATGTAGCGGATTGACAAAAATCAATATTCCAAAAGGTGTAACAAGTATAGAATCAGAAGTTTTTTTAGAATGTAGCGGATTGACAGAAATCCAAATACCAGAAAGTGTAACAAGTATAGATGATGCTGCTTTTTCAGGCTGTAGTAGATTGACAAAAATCAATATTCCGGAAGGTGTAACAAGTATAGGTAATTATGTATTTTCAAGATGTAGAAGATTGAAAAAAATCCAAATTCCAGAAGGTGTAACAAGCATAGGCCAAAATGCTTTTTCAGGATGTAGTGGATTGACAAAAATCAACATCCCAGAAGGTGTAACAAGTATAGGTCAAAAAGCTTTTAGTGACTGTAGTAGACTTACAGAAATCTGTATTCCAGATAGTGTAACAAATATAGAAGATGGAATTTTCGAACGGATGTAAAAAATTAAAAAAAATTACTATGTCTAAAAATATTGCAGGGCAAGTAATAGAAAAATTATATGGCGAAGGAATGCCAATTGACAAAACACTAATGTTTGGAGAAGATTTAGAAAGACTCGAAACTTTAAAAGAAAGAAATAAAGTATATTTAGAACAAGATGAAGATTATGATGAAAAACAAATGGATATATTTTATCGTAGAATGATAAAAAGTATAGGAATAGAAGAAACAGAAAAAATATTTGAGATACCAAATTTAGAAGAAAAAAATATTCAAAAATACATAGCAGAAAAAAATGAACTATTTCAAAGTTTATATGATATAAAATTTCAAGTACAAGGTAATTTTGGAATAACTTTAGAAATATTTAAAGCACTAAATAAGGAATTACAAAAATATAAGAAAGATGAGCAAAATAAAAATAGTGCAGAAATGAAAATATTTAAAGAGCTAAATAAACTATTAGAAGAAGAAACGCAAAGATATTCTTTAAAAGACTTGATAAAAATTAGTATAGAACGTGCAGGATATGAAATCAATATAGAAAACATTGAGCAAATAGAAGAAGAAATTAATGCTAAACTAATAAAGATAAATCTAGAAAAAATATCAGGAAGAGTAGAAGAAAAACTTGGAGAAAATACAGGAGAAGAAATAGGAATTGTAAGAGAACAAGTAACACCAATAAGAATCATGATAGAAAGTGCTATAAAAGATTTAATAAAAGAAGAAGGAGAAGTTACAAAGGAAAATTTAACAAAAAAGTTAGATGAAAAAATAGGAGCAGCAGGAGCACCTTATATAAGACAAAATAAAGAAAAAATCATATCAAAAATGATGGATTTATTTGAAGATGATGAAATATCAAAATTATTAAATCATACAGCAGTAACAGCATTAAAGGAAACAAAAAAGCAAATAGGTGGAGCGTGGAAATATAAAATTAATCAAGCATTAAAGGAACTAGGATATACATTTGATAATTTACCAAAAGAATTGACAGAAGATGAAATAGCAAAACTGAAGACAAGGTTAAACATAGATATAGAAACAACATCAAAAGCAGAGTTAAAAGAGAAGGCAGATAGACAAGAAGCATATGAACTATTGAAAAATTATGGAGATGTTGTAACATATAAACAAATTCATGATATGTTTGGATCAGTACATGAGCCATATTCAGAAGAGTTTATGAAATTTTTTGTAAAGCATAAAAAAGAATTTTTATCTAATCCAGAATATTATATGGAATTTGGTAGAATACATAATAATTTTAAAAGTATTATAAATTCTAGAGAATTAAAAAATATATATGAAAGTGGAAAATTAAGCATTTCTAATATAATGGGGTATTTATCAAATGTAAAGTTTGCAAATACCAGATATGGCAATAAAGAACTTGAAAGACTAGCAATTTCAGTAGGAGGAATTACAACAGAAGAAGAGTTTGAATATGTGCAAGAGACATTTGAAATAACGAAAAGAAGGGAAAGAAGTAGTATCCCACCAATTAAAGTAAAGAGTAAGAAATATGAAGGAAGAATGTTAGAACCAGATGATGTATTAAATTTGTTTGCAGGAAATATAACAACATGTTGTCAAAGATTTGGAGATGACGGAGAAGCATCTATGCTTTTAGGTTCCATAGAAGAAAATGCAGGAATATTTGTAGTAGAAGAAATAGGAGAAAATGGAGAAAGAAATATTGTAGCACAATCGTTAACAATTAGACAAAAAGGAAAAGATGGAGCAAGAGATAGATTATGTTTTGATAATATAGAAATTCCAGAAAAAATATTAAAAGAAATACCAGAAGAAGATCATACAGAAATATTAGAATTATATAAACAAGCAGGCAAACGAGCAATTGAAATAGACAAGAAATTTTTAAAAAAGTTACAAAGAGATGGAAAAATAACACAAGAGCAATATGACAGATTAGTTTTGAAAGAAGTAATAGCAGGAACAGGATATAATGATTTGAAAGGTTTAACAGATTTACCAGAAGCAGAAGTAGTAGTTCCAGATGAAGCATATTACAGCTATAAATCAAGTCGAGGATATATGAACCCCTGGATAGATTCTACAAAAGGAAGAGCACCAAATGGTTCAGAAGGAAAACCAGTAATATTAGTAGAAATGTCTGAAGAAGAAAGAAAAGAAATATTAGAAAGACAAAAAGGAAATGTAAGTAGAAAAGATATACCAGAAAGTCCTTTTTGGTATAAAAATGTGAAAGACCCAATAGTATATACAACAAAAAATTTATCAGAAAGTGAAATAGAAATCATAAGAAATATAGAAAGACAAGCATATAGAGAAGAACAACAAATTATAAGTAGCAAAGCACAGAGTATGAAAGATGTAGAACATATTTATGGAATAGAAGAAGCCGAAATAGTAATAGGAGGTAATCAAGATTGGTATTTAATATATGGAAAAAATAGAAAAGGAGATATAGAAATATCAGATATAGCAATATTAGGAGCAATGAATGCAGAGGCAGGAAGTAAAGCACCACAAGAAAATGTAAAATTAGCCATAATGGAAGCTACAAAGACATTGTATAAATTATTAATAGAAGAAGGGGAGGCCGGAAAAACTTTTCACTGTGATGCAACGAGAGATACATCATTAATCAATATAAAGAGAATGTTAAGAAAAGGATTAGCAAAAATATATGATAATAAAAATAGAGAGATAATGTATGATAAAGAAAAAGGATTAGTATATATAGATAATGGAGAAGAAATACAATATCATTATTTTAGCAGTAATGAAGATATAGAAATGTTTGGAGTATATATAGAGCCACAATTAGAAGCTTTAAAAGAGGAAGAGAAAAAAATAGATGAATTATTAAATAAGGTACAAGAAACTGAAAAATTAAGAGGAAGAGAAAAAGAAGAAGGTCTTGATGAATTAAGAAGAACGATAAGA
>CAYVCM010000106.1:0-5302 GCA_964449925.1 uncultured Clostridium sp. | reverse complement strand
TTATACATTAAACTTAAATAAAACAATATCTCCATCTTGCATAATATAATCTTTTCCTTCTGATCTAACTAATCCTTTTTCTCTTGCTGAAACCATTGAACCTTGTTCTACTAAATCTTTAAAAGAAACAATTTCTGCTTTTATAAAACCTCTTTCCATATCTGAATGTATCTTTCCTGCTGCTTGAGGTGCTTTTGTTCCTTTTTTTATAGTCCATGCTCTAACTTCTGGTTCTCCTGCTGTTAAAAATGACATTAGTCCTAGCAAATCATAACTTTTTTTAATAACTTTGTCTAAACCTGATTCTTCTAATCCCATCATATCTAGCATTTCTTTTTTATCACTATCATCTAAGCCAGATAGTTCCTCTTCAATTTTTACACATAAAGGAATAACTTCTGCTTTTTCTTTTTCTGCATATTCTTTTACTTTTTTAACCATTGGGTCATTATCTGCATTTTGTAATTGTTCTTCTGATACATTTGTTATATATATAATTGGTTTTGTTGTTAATAAAAACATATCTTTTATTAACAATTGTTCATCTTCATTAAAATCTATTGCTCTTGCTGAAATTCCATTTTCCAAATTTTCTTTTATTTTTTCTAATAGATTTATTTCTTCTTGATATTTTTTATCTGCTTTTAAATTTTTCTTAGCCTTGTCCAATCTTTTATTGATTGTTTCTATATCTGCAAATATTAATTCTAGATTAATTGTTTCGATATCTCTTATAGGATCTATACTGCCATCTACATGAACAATATTAGAATCTTCAAAACATCTTACAACTTCACATATAGCATCTGTTTCACGAATATGTGATAAAAATTTATTTCCTAAACCTTCTCCTTTGCTAGCACCTTTTACTAAGCCTGCAATATCTACAAATTCGATAACTGCATGTGTTGTTTTTTGTGGATGATACATATTTGTTAATACATCTAATCTCTCATCTGGAACAGGCACTATACCAACATTTGGTTCTATTGTACAAAATGGGTAATTTGCACATTCTGCACCTGCTTTTGTAATACTATTAAATAATGTACTTTTTCCTACATTTGGTAATCCAACAATTCCTAATTTCATTTTTCTTCCCTCTTTATTATATAATTTACAGTTTTTATTTCAAAATTACTACTAATGTATTCTATCACACTTATATCTCTTCGTCAAATTATTGAATGTAAATTGTTGGGTCAACTTGTACAGAATTTTTCAAAATTTCAAAATGTAAATGTGGTTCATCTGCAATTTCAAATACAGCTGTATTTCCAACAGTTCCAATAGATTGTCCTTTTTCTACACTTTCTCCTTCTACTACAAATTCAGAAGTTAATAAATTAGAGTATACTGTTTGATAAGTATCATCATGTTCAATTACAATTGTTAATCCATATCTAGGATCATTTTTTATAGATTTAATGACACCTGCTTCTGATGCTTTTACAACAGTTGTCTTATCTGCTTGTATATCAATACCATTATGTGTAACCCATTCTTCTAATGTCGCAGAATATACTAAGCTATCTTGTGCAAATTCTCTTACTATTTCTCCTTCTACTGGCATTTGGAAAGATAACTCTTTTACTTCTTCTGTTTCTTGACTTGTTGTATTTTGTGTTGTATTTGTACTATTACTTTGTACTGTTTCTGTTACTGTTGTATTTTGAGTAATTTCATTTTCTTCTGTTTCTTGTTCTTCTTCGCTTTCTTCAACTGTTTTTCCAATTTCTGTACTAGCAGTTTCTGTTTCTTCTTCGTTTTCTTCTGTTTCTCCTAAAATCTCAGTCATTTGATTTAATGATAATGTTTCATCATCCACATCTTGGTTTATTTTTTGACTGTATAATAAAAGTGCAATAATAATAATGGCTACAATAATTGCTCCTACCACAGCATAAGAAATAATCTTGTCATTTATATTTTTTAAATTAATATTCTTTTTCATATAATCCTCCTTAAATACTTTATTATTACAAGTATTTCCTTTTTTAAAAAGATTATACATTTTTTTATATTTTTTTATTAAAGAGAATTTACATCTACAATTTCTACATTTGCATAAAAATGATGAATAATTTCTTCAGCTGTACTACCGCTTTTTGCCATGCTATCAGCACCTGTTTGACTCATACCTACACCATGCCCATAACCAATAACTTCAAATTTTACCTTTCCATCTTCTTTGGTAATTTCAAAATTTGTAGACCTTAAACCAAATATACTTCTTGCCTCTGTTCCCGAAATTTCATGATTACCAAACTTGACAGTTTTTACTCTTCCACTACTTGTATATTCTAATATCTTTATATCTTCATCATTATTAAAGTCAATTTCAATGTCATCATATATTTCTTTTAATTTTTCTAATACCTCTTCATTTGTTAATTCAACTTCTGAACTATATTGTGTATATTCGTCTTCTCCTGAAGTTTCTACTACTTGCAAATATGGCATATCACTACCGTCCTCCCCATACATCTGCTGGTAGTTCTGTTGTTCCTCCACTATTAGAATGAAAAAATGCATTTATTGGTTCATTATTATAAGTAATTATTTTTCCTTGTGTTTCCTGTACACATTCTACAATTTTGTTCCATTTTTCTTCTTGGTTTTCATCCCATTTTGCCATTCTATCTTCTTTTGATATCCAAGCCTGACAACAATTTGAATCATCACATATGTCTGCATTGTCATGCTTTTTATTGTTTATTTTATAAATAGTATATGTTCTTGCCACAATAGCTTGTGCTTTTAGTGCTTCTTTTTCAAAATCTACTGGCATTTCAGCAGATACTACATTGCAAAGATATGTATCTAATTCTACCTCTTCTACTTCATTAGTTTCTGTGTGTAATAGTTTTATTGTTCCATATTGGTCATATACATATGCTTCGATATTACTTTGTTCACTTTCTTCTGAGTCATTAATCACCTCTGATGAAGCATTTATTTCTGATTTTGTAAGTAATGCTGGCAATATAAAACATATGAATAAAAAAGCAAAAAAATAGATAAAAACCTTTTTCAAAAAACTATCACCTCTTTATGAAATAAGCTTCATTTTCATATTATCTAAAATTTTTCTTTCTAATCTTGATACTTGTACTTGTGTAATACCAAGCATTTTTGCCACTTCTGATTGTGTTTTATCTTTGTAAAATCTTAAAAATATGATTTTTTTATCTCTATCTTCTAACTCTTCAATTAGTTGCTTAATTGCTAATGTATTTGTGATGCTTTCTTCTTCGTTTTTATCTGATGAAATCTTTTCTATTAAATTTATACTATTTCCATCTTTACTATCTGTATAAAAATTTCCGTCTATTGATTCTACTGTATTGTTTGCTTCTATTGCTAAAGTAATATCCTCTTTTGAAATTTTCAATTCTTTTTCTAATTCTTGAATTGTTAATTCTTTTCCTTTTTTATTTATATTCTCATTTTGCAATTCTCTAATCTTTGCTCCTAATTCTTTAATACTTCTACTAACCTTTATCGGTCCATCATCACGTATATATCGTTTAATTTCTCCAATCATATATGGAACTGCATATGTAGATAATTTTACATCATAATTGGTATCAAATCTTTTTATTGCTTTTATAAAACCCATACACCCTATCTGGTATAAATCTTCTAACTCATATCCTCTACCATTAAATCTTTTTACTATACTCCATATAAGTCCATTATTATCTCTAATCATTCTTTCCATTTCATATTTATCACCAGATTGTGCTTTTTTTATTACTTCTAAACTGTTTTCAAACATAGTCTACCTCTATTCTCTTGTAATCATTTCAAACTCATCATCTGATTCTTCATTTTCTGACTTGTTTTTTATAATTTTAGACATAGTCACTTTTGTTCCTAAACCTACAACAGACTCTACATCTACTTTATCCATAAAACTTTCCATAATTGTAAATCCCATACCTGACCTTTCTAAGTTTGGTTTTGTAGTATATAGTGGTTCTTTTGCTATATCAATATTTTCAATTCCCTTTCCTTTATCTGAAATTTCTATCATAATTTCATTTTCTGTAAGTCTTGCAAATATTTTTACAATACCTTGCTTTTTATCATAACCATGAATAATACAATTTGTAACTGCTTCAGAAACTGCAGTTTTAATATCTGCCAATTCTTCAATTGTTGGATCTAATTGAGATGCAAATGCAGCAACAGTGATTCTTGCAAATGCTTCATTAGCAGATTTACTAACAAACTCTAATTTCATTTCATTTTCAATTTCAATTTTCATCTTCTTTTCCTTTTAATTTATATTTAGGTTTTTTAAAAGGTATTCCTATAACCTGTTTTTTAAATAAAAATTATCCAATTTTATTTATATATTTTTCACTTTCTAGATTGGTAATTGGTATCAATCTTAAAATACCACTCATTTCAAAAATCTTTTTGATACTTTGTGTTAAATTTGCAAGTTCAACTGTACCTCCCAGCATCTTTGCAAATTTATATCTTCCAATGATTAATCCTATTCCTGCGCTATCCATGAATGTAACACAATTAAAATCAAATATAACTTTTTTAGGCATATATCTTTCAATTTCATAATCAGCCCTCCTCCTTATCTTTTGAACACTAAAATCATCAATTTCATCTGTGATTTTAAAAATTAACAACTTGTCCTTTTCATAAAATTTTGATTCCATCATAGCCTCCTTTAAAAATCTTTTTGTATTATATTACTTCTCCCAGTATTTTCCAAGAGTGAAAAATAGGAAGTTTTGTCGTTTTATAAAAACTTTTCGACAAAGAATAAAAGTGTCGGATTGAGGCATTGCGTTTTTGTTACATTAGGTGTCGCATTGGGGACGTTTCTTTTTGAGACATTTTTGATGATTTTTTGCTCCGTCCCCAAAATCATCAAAAATGTCTCAAAAAGAAACGTCCCCAATGCGACACCTAATGTGACAAAAACACAATGCCTCAATCCGACACTTTTATTCATCATCATCTAATGTTTCATCATATTCGTACTCATATGTTATCTCATCATCGTCAGGTTTTCTAATTTTCTCTATTCTCTCTGTTATTTGTCCATCATTATTCAAATCTCTTTTTATCTTAGTTTTCTCCACTTCCACATTTTTAGATTTCTTTTGATTAATACTTTCATCTTTAGAACTCTCTTCTACCTTTTCCTTAGATTTTTGCACACATTTATTAATCATATTGTTAGTTTTTTCTAGTACATCAGGAATATAATCTAAAAGCTTGTCTATTGATGAACTATAATTAACAGGCATCAGTTTTACATTTTCGCCTT
>CAYVCM010000105.1:0-5403 GCA_964449925.1 uncultured Clostridium sp. | reverse complement strand
TGAAGTTCAAAAAAATACAACTGGATATTATATTATATTTAATTTTTTTGCTAAGTCAAACAATATACAGGAATTAGAAAGAAATTATAGGATAGATGATAATGTAATGAAATTTATAGTAGTTAGACAAGAGGAAAAAGAATTTAATGACTCTGAAGAAGAGGAGGCTTTATGAATATGAAAAAGTTATTTTTGATAATACCTATAACATTAATTATAATTCTATGTAATACTATATGTTTTGCTAACACAGATACAGATAATGAAATAGTAAAAAAAGAATTTCAAACTACTCAGAATGCAGAAGAAGAGTTTTTAAATGAAATATATAATACAGAAACAGATAATTTAAAAATATTAAATATAGACAAAGAAATATCATTAGATAATTATATAACAAAAGAAATTACAGCAACAAAAGAACTTAATGGTTCGGATAGAAACTATATAATTGAACAATTTGGAGAAACTCAATATTATAATGACGGAGAATATAGCGGAGAGTTAACAATATCAGATATTAAGATAGAAACTATAAATAATGGAGCTTATCAAGAAATAGATGAAGAGATATTAAGTTTTACTAATTATACAAGTAACGATTTGATTAATATAGAAAAAGAAATTATACTAAATAATAAAACATACTATTTGATTAATGTGGACTGGGAAGCAGATGAAACAGAAGTTATTGACGGAGAAGTTATACCAAAAACATATAAAGGTACTAAAGTATATCAGACGATAAATACAATATCATATCCAAATACATATAATATTACTGTAACCTATTCTGGTACAGTAGAAAAGATAAACACAATATATGATTATACAATAACGTATGAAAATATTGTAGAAGATTTACCAGAATTACCAACGATACAAGAAGAAACTAATAATAATATTGTACCAATAATTATTGTATCAGGTTTAGGATTAGCAATAATTTTTATAGTTCTATTTAATTTTAAAAATGCTTATGTATATAGTAAAACGGAAAAAGGATTTAAACTAATAAAAAGAGCAAGAATTAGTGATAAAAATGTTTCTATAGATATTTCAAATTGTAAGAAAAAAAGTATAGATAACATATATGCAATTAAAATAAATAAAATAGCATTTAACAAATTAAAAGGAAGAACCATTAGTTTAGTATTAGGAAGTATTAAAAAAGATATTGTATTATGGAATAATTATTATGAAATAAAATTATAATTTCAAAAAAGCTTCAAAAAGCATTCATTGACGTTTACAATTCAAGATGATACAATTCTAGTATCAAAAAGTATGAATGAGCGATAATTAGTTACGAAAAAGCTAATTGTCGCTCACTTTTTATGGAGGCGAAAAATGGTGAAGAAAATTTTAAAATATGGACTAGTTATAATCATAATAGTTGCTTTATTAATATTAACATTAATAATTAAATACATAGAAAATGGAGATAATCGAGATACAGAAGAAAATAAAACAATAGAAGAACAAGTTCAAGATATACTTTCTCTTGATCCAGATGATGAAAATATAATTGGTTATATAACAATAAAAGAACTAGGAATAGAGAAAGCACCAATAGCTGACGGAACAGACAACGAAACAATAGAAAAATATGTAGGACATTTTGAAGATACAAGTTATTTAGATGGAAATGTTTGCTTATGTTCCCATAATAGGGGCAGTCAAGCAGCATTTTTTGAAAATTTAAAAGATGCAAAAGAAGGAATGGAGATAGAATATATAACAAAATATGAAACAAAAACATATATAGTAACTGAAATTAAAGAAATTGAGGAAACAGACTTAAGTGTGTTAGAAGCAAGTGAAGAAAACAAAATAACACTAATTACCTGTGTAGAAAACCAAAGAAATTTAAGATTATGTGTAACAGGAGTGGAAAAATGATAGAAAATGAGTATAGATACTACATATATGATTTTTTGATAGGGCAACACTTATTAACAATAGATACTGTAGGAAAAAGAAGTAGAATTGACACTTTCAATATTTACGGACAATGTTCAACATTAGATAGAGAGTGGGATAGGATAACAAAACATACAGTAAATAGAGCTTTAAGAAGAAGCGAATATGTTTATGATAACTATATATTAGAACATTTTACAGATAGTGAAACAAATGTAGAAAAAGAACTATTATTTAAAACCAATAATTATAATGATTGTATAAAGTTTTTAGCAGATTATGGTGTTAAAAACCATAATTATATGGAGAATACGGAACACATGGATTATTACAAAAAATATTTAGAGGATACAGATGAAGAACAAGAAGAAATGGAATAGGTGAGTAAAATGAGTTATAGCAAATGCAAGACAATATCAATAAAACCCAAAACTAATCAAATATTCTTAACAGTAGCAGAAAATAATGTAAGACCACTTGATTATAATAGGTGTGAGTATGGTTCAACAATAAAAGGTGACTTAGATGATAAATTAATGTATCTTATGATTAGTATGTTAGATGGAAATATACAAATTTCTCAATTTAATAAAAATACTATACCATTTGAATATGCGTTATTAAAAGTAAGAAATTATTATAGAGAAAATAATATAAATGAATATGGAGAAAAATATGACAAACGATACGAATTATATAATCAAGAACTTTCTAAATATGTAAATATAAATGATTGGGAAAAACGTCGCAATTTTGAAGTTGAAAATAGAAAACTGACAAGTGATATAGAAAAAAATATATATAGAAAATTATATAATAAAGAATTTGAATTATTTAAAAATTCAATAAAAGAAGAAATAAAAGGACAATATTATTTGAAAGATAGTTTTGGAAGAACAATAGAATATATTAGAGAAACCAGTCGAGGATATTCTTATAGGGCTTATGAAGAACCAACTCAAGATTGCTTAATAGATTATAAATTAGCATATATATTAAAGGATAGAATGGGGAAAGATGTTGAAATTGTAAAACACCAAGAAGTGCAAGAAAATAAATTTGAATTAGAAGATGAGGAAGAAGAATATGAAGAATAATTTTGATAAGTGGTTAGATAATTTAATAAAAAAACAAGAACTGGATATTTTAGACACATACATAATAACCAAAGATGGAAAAAGTCGTGAAGTAACATTAAAACAAATACTGGACTGCCTAAAATTATTGAATGATGAAGAAAAAGTACAGACACAAAAGATGCTTGAAAAAGTTATAAAAGAGGAAGGTAGTATTACAGAGTGCATAATATATTTAGGTACAGGATGTATAAAAATATTAGAAGAATTAGAATTTGAAGATGAGGAAGCTATGTAATTAATTTATATAGATTTAATTTTTAAAGGAAGGAGGACAACCTAATATGAATATTAGTGTAAAACATATCAACTTGACAAATGATACTAATAATATTACAAAAGGTATTGCAACAATTTGTATAGAAGATGTCTTTAATATTGAAGGGGTTACAGTAAAAAGAAGTAAAGAAGATACATTATATGTGCAATTACCACAAAGAGCATATTATGATAAGGAAACACAAGAAAAGAAATATAAAGATGCTTGTTATCCTACTAACAAGGAAACAAGAGAACAAATTTCACAAGTAGTTTTAGATTCATATTATGAAAAGTTAGAAGAAAGAGAAAATGCTAAAGAAAAAAATGAAAAAAAAACTAAAAAATCTGTAAAGTCAAAGGCTAAAGAAGAAAAGACAGAAGAGCAAGAGGAAGAAATAAATTTATAAAACTTTAGATTACATAAAAAGGTGGACGTATAGCTGATTACACGGTATAATATAGATAGAAGGAGATGATCTTATGAAAAAGAAAATCTTAATAATATCTATATTAACAATAATTTTGATAATTATAATAAGTGTAATTATTTATATACAAGTTCAAGATAAAACCAATGAAGTGTTAGCAACTAATAGTAACATAAGCACAGAAGAAAATAATGAAGAAACCAAAGATGAAAACACAATAACGGATGAGGAAAATATAGAAAATACAGAAGAGAATAATGAAGAAATAACAAATGAAGAACAAAATATAGAAACAAAAGATGAATCAACAACTACGCAAGTAACTCAAGAAACGAAAGAAATAAGTAGTAAACAAACTACAACAGAAAGTACAAATGAAAAGACTAATGTAGGAACACAAAAGACAAATACAGAAACTAGTGTATCAAATAATACACAACAAACACAAGCAAGTACAAGTAATGAAAGTGAAAATCAAGGAACTACAACTAAAATAATTGACTTGACAAAATATGATAGATATGAAGAGGCACTAAATGGTGGATATAAAGCATATATTAAAAGTGATAGTGAAATGAATAAATTAAAAGGATTAATAGATGCTTGCATACAAGAATTTGGCTATACAAATGTCAAAGTCATTCAAAGTAGTTCAATAGTTGGAAGTACACAAAGTTTTACAGCAAATAAAACTAATGTAGAAAATAAAGTTTATAATAGTGAAGGTTTTACTATCTACTATTATGCTGAGGCAGAATATCATATAACAGCAGATGGTACTGAAACAATATTTCAATATAGATCATACATAAAAGTACAATAAGTTTCAAAAAAGTTTCAAAAACCATTCATTGACGTTTACAATTCAAGATGATACAATTCTAGTATCAAAAAATAAGTAAAAAAGAGGACTAGCAAAATTTCCCCCTTTCAAGCTAGTTCTTTTTTTATACTTATTTTTATAATTTTAAAGGAGGTTTAGAAAAAATGATAAAATCGAGAAATAAGATTTTAGCAACTATTTTATTAATAATAATTATAATGACAAATATTTTACCAGTAGGAGTAAGTTTAGCAGTAAGTATTGGAGATTCTGTTGGGTTAACTAGTATTGGTACAGTACCATATCACTTAAAGAGTCGAGGAGTTTCTAGTGGTGGCTATGTAATAACTTCTATAGCAGGATATTATGATAACGGGAGCTTTTATCCAGCATATTGTATAAATAGAGATAGAGCAGGGGTAGGAGAAGCTGATGATTATAGTGTAACAATAACAGAACTTTTGAGCGATCAAGAAACATACAATAAAGTATGGAGAGTAGTTGTAGCAGGATATCCATATAATTCAGCAGAAAGTTTAGGAGTAAGTGATTGGAGATATGCATACCAAGCTACCAAAATGGCAGTTTATTGTGTATTAGGAGAAGCGAATGTAGATGATTTTTATGCAGATGATGTAATAGGACAACAAATAGTTGATTTAATACAAAGATTAGTAAATGAAGGTCAAAACGGAACATCAACATATAGAACACCAGTAGCAAACGCAGATAAATCAGGAAATATGGTATTAGAAGGGGATTACTATATTCAAAATTATACAGTAAGTTCAAATGTTACTATTTCTGACTATAGTGTTGCGATTACAAGTTT
>CAYVCM010000104.1:0-5522 GCA_964449925.1 uncultured Clostridium sp. | reverse complement strand
TTTCTGTTTCATCTTTTGATCCACTACTTGGTAATTTTCTGTCTTCTATTGGTTTACCTCTATTTTCTTTTTCACACCATGCTTTTATTTTTAATATATTTTTTAGACCTATTCCTAATCCATAATTTTCATCTAATTCTTTTATTATTTCTACTATTTGCCTTTCTTCTTCATTTTCTATTTCTTCTATGCTTTTTCCAGAATATTCTTTTCTTATTCTTGTTCTTAAATTTGCCAATTTACTTCCTAAGTCTTTTTCTGTTTCATCTTTTGATATTGTACTTGGCAAATTTCTATCCCATATTGGTTTGTCTCCATATTTTTCTTCACACCATGCTTTTATTCTTAACGCATTTTTTAGTCCTGTACTTCTTATAATTACCTCGTCAACTTCATTCTCTAATTTTATAAAATCACTTAATAATCCTTCTATCTCAAATGGAATAAAGTTATCTTTGTCAGTACCATCATTTTCACTTACTGGTACATTATTTTTTTTCTTTAATTCTGGCAGTTCTATTTCCCATAAATCTATTAAACTTCCTAATTCTATTATCTCTGTTATTTCTTCTATTTGTTTTTGATTTAACTCTTCAAATCCGCTTTCTATATATTTTCTATATTTGCTTTGTATATCTTTTAATACTCTTGCATATCCTGCTTCTTCTTTATCATTACTATCTATATTTGGCAATATCCCATCATGTCTTTCACTCCAATTTACTATTAAATTCATCATTTGCATATCATCTTGTTCTGTTTCTTCAATATCCCAGTTTACCTTTAGTGTGTTATTTACTAAATCTATTACAAGTGGTCTATCTTCGTCTTTTGTTGGATTATCTGGGTCTTCCGAATATATTACTCTTCCTAATTGTTGCAAATATAATATTCTTGAATTTTCATCTAATGGTCGTAGCCATATTATTCCATCTAGTTTTTTTAAATGTAATCCCTCATTTGCTTTATTCATTACTAGCATAAATTCTGTTTCTTCTGTATTACTATTTTGAAATTCTTCTAATTGTCTTGCATTTTCTTTGTCTCCATATTCTCCTAACATTGAATGAAAACTCGGTTTTATATCTGAATCTTTAAAATACTCTGTTATTTGTTTTATATAATCTTCTATTTTTTGTTTTCCTTTTTTTCTTCCTATTTTATTTCCATCTTCATCTTCTATATCTTCTACAACTGGCAAAAATACTATATATTTTCCACCTTTTTTGACATTAGCTTGCAAAATTTCTTTTACTCCAGCTGCACCTTCTAAATTTTTTCTTAAGTTTTCATATTCTTCTAACTTCTCATTTCTTACTTGTATATCCTCTATTAATCCTATATTTTCTTTTACTCTATCTAAACTTCCATCTGTTATTAAACTATATGCACAACTCACAAGCTTCGGATTTACAACAAGTCCCATTCTTATAGCATTTATTAAACTCATATTCATTGCTATATGTTTTCCACTTACTGCTTCTTTATTGGTATATCCTAGTCTTTCAGCCATTTCATTCGCCATGTTTATACCATCTGCATCTCTTCTTGGTGTAGCTGTTATTCCTAATACTTTTGTACTTTCTGGCTGATTATCTATTAAAGTATTTAATCTATCTCCCCATTCTTTTGCACCTGTTCTATGTAATTCATCTAATACTATAAATCCATATTGTTTATTTATAATCTCTTTTCCATTTCTTGCAAGTAATCCAGAATATGTAGAAAATTTTAAGTTTGGAAATACATCTGCTATGATTTCATCTTTACTTCTTCCGAATTGTATTTACTAGTCCATGCACATATTTTATAATGTAATCTTTCATTTGCTCTAATATTTCATTTTGAGGTGCTAAATAAAGTATTTCTTCATCTTTGTGCTTTAATAATTGTGAAATGGCAACAAAACTTTTACCTCCACCTGTTGGCAATATTACTGATGCAAATCTTTCACTTTCAAATATTTCATCTGTCTTTTCATCTGCTGTTTGTTGATATTGTCTTAATTGTATCCCTGTTCCTTTTACATCATAATACCCTAAAAATCTTTCTATTCTTTCAATTGAAAGGTCTTGATTTAAATTTGATATAATTCCATTTGATTTTTTTTGTCTTAAAAATCCTATATTTTCTGTTATAATTTTGTCATACTGTCCTAATCTTTTTTCTTTTATAGTCTCAGGTGTATCTTTTTCTGTAATTTCAAAATCATTTCTTATTGTAACCATATTTAATAGTACTGTTGGAATATCGCTTCTATCTATTCCTTGTTCTTCTAATTTTTGATACAACTCTACACAATATTCATTTTGTATTTTTTCTATTAAATTATTTCTTTCTTCAATTGTAAATTCTTCTATTCCTATCTTTTTCCAGTCATATAATGCAAATATTGCTTCGGCATAATATTCTTCTTTACTTATTGCTTCATTTCTTTGTGTTTTTGAGAATGTGTTACTCATTATATTTCTTATATTTGATAGCCCACCATTTTCAACTATCTCTATTTGTTCTTTTGTAGATAATTCTTTTATTTTATCTATCAATTCAGTTTCTTCATTTTTTAAATCTAAAGAAACTGATTCACTTAAATTAACTCCTCTATTACTCTGTCTTGTTATTATTTCTGGTTCTATTCTAAATCCGTTATCTGATATATATTTAATAACCTCGTGATATTTTGGATTATTTCCTGTTATTTGACTTAATACTTTTGCTAGTTCTCTTGCATTTGCTTGCGATTTTGTTAAGTAGAACATAATTTTAATAACAGAATTTGCTTTTCCATATTCTACTTTTCCATTTGTCAATTCATACATTTCTTCTATTGATATATTATCTTTTACACTATAATTACTTAATACTGTACTATTTTCTGGTATTTCAATACTTCTACCTTCATTTGCAAATCTAACCACTTCTCTTTTTAAATCTTCAATTACTTGTTTGTCTTGTCCTTCTACTTGTTGTAATAAAGCAAAGATATCTACAATTTCTTTTGGTATATCTATTATTTCATTTTTTTCAATTTCACCATAATGTATGAATTCTAGTGATGAAAATGCGTTTCCTATTGTTTGAACTAATAAATTGTTATTAGTAGTATGTGCAATTATCGGTTCCATTCCCCCTACTCTTTCAAGCAGAGTTAATTTTGCAATTATTTTATTTTTCTCCAATGATTGTTCTTCATTTAAAGTTTGATAACTACTTATTCTTGCAACTGGTGCTTTATATTTAATTCCTTTTCTTGGTCTTGCTTTATTTGGGTCCAGTGATTCTTTGCTATTATATCTTGTTTCTATTGCTTCTTTTATTTCATCTTCTGTTTTGCTATTATCTATTTCATTTAGTATTTCTATAATTTTACTCTCGTTACTTATAGAAGAAATATATTCATCTACTTTTTTAGATATTTCTTCTAACATATATTGTCCAGCATTTATAACTTTTTCTCCTAATTCTCTTTTGGGTACTTTTACCATTACATATCTATCTTTGTAAGATCCTCTTCCATAAGAAATAGACACATTACCATTGCTTGAAAGTGATATACAATTTGTATCTTTTCTGTAATGCATTTTTATATGGTCATAAACTTGTTCTAAATTTATTTTGGCATCTTTGCTGTATTTGGGTGTCTCATTTTCTGGATTTTCTTCATATCTTTCTCTATCTGTTCTTACTCTTTCAAAATCACCTATTTCATTTAATATTGTTCCTGTTTCTAAGTCTTGATTATCTGCCATGTTTAAAGCACGAAAAAAGTAATAATTTTCTTCATCTTCAATTATATTAAAATTATCAATATCAAATACATTTTCCATTTCAATTATTCCTTTGTTTATACTTTATCTATAAAATATTTTATCATATTAAGTCAAAATATAAAATACTTTTTTCCTCATCAAAAAATATACAAAATTATTGTATTAAAAATTTTCCCTTTGTAACATTTTTTATATATTCTATATCGTCCAAATGCATAACATATACATTTATTCCATTTTTTTCTATATTTTCTAACAATTCTATTACATTTTCTATCTTTAAATGAACATCACCTGATTTCGAAACATCTACATAAAATTCGTCAGCATTTTTTAAGTATGGTAAAAATGGTTCTAAAGTATTAGTATCACCTGTATATATAATATTTGTATCTTTTATTTTCATTTTAAATCCATAAGAATCCATACCTTTTGCATGTTCTGTTTTTATAAATTGTAAATTTTTCATTTCTTCTTTTAAATTATATTTATCATTACTAACACCTGTAATTTCTAAATATTTTTTTATTTCTTTACACTTACTAATGACTGTTACTTTTTTGTCATAAATATAATATGCATATAATATAACTTGACTTAGAGAGCCTGCATGGTCATTATGTAGATGTGTAATAATTATATAGATATCATTATATAAATTAAAATCAAATTTATTTTTTATTTCATTAAATACTGTAAATCCACAATCAATAATAATAAGCTTATTATCTACTTCAATATATGCTGAATTGTTTTTATTTCCGAAAGCCTGCATCTGTTCCCAAAAAAGTTAGTGTTGAATTTTTCATATTTACTTCTCCTAATATTTATAATATTGGCGGGAACACTGTTCCCGCCTGAGCTCAGAGTTTTAACAATATTTTCACATTATCTTCCAACCATTCTGGAAGATGATATCTCTCTAGAACATCTTCAAAAATTTGTGGAGTTGATACACCACAGTCTTTGAAATATTGCTCAATTAGACACCTTTTATGATGCCTTTGAGGTTGAAAACATTCCATCATCCCATAGAGCAAGTAATTTGCTTCCATAGGTATCAATGGAATAGTACCTATTCCATTGATATTGGACAGTTCAATATCAAATTCGTAATAATTGCAACAATATACTGTGTCAAATATTACGATTCTGAAACTTGACACCATATCTAAATCTACTTGATTCAGACGGTATCTGAAAAAAGCATCAGAATAAAAATTAGTTTGGTCTCCTACATCTCTAGAAACCGCACCAATTTTATTTAGTGCCTTTTTCATTTTTCCTATGGTATGATATCCAACTAGGATATCATAGTCATGAAAATCATCAATTATTCCGTTTAGGAATAATTGCGATGAACATGACAATGCCCAGTCAACTTTCTCAATGTCAAAGATTTCAGCAACTTTTGTTAAAACCTTCTTTCTGATATCATATTCCCGGTTGTTTTTCAATAATTGAATGTTAAGCTCCTTTTGGTATTTATATTTTTCTTTTTCCATAATACTCCTCCTGTTTTTTATATAAATACACACTTACAGTTACTATACTTAGTATAAACTCATTATTGAACTATGTCAACTTAAGACTATTCTTCATCTGTTAAAATTCTATTAGTTATTTGAGCAAAATCCTCTAATGATAAATTTTCTGCCCTTACATTTTCATCTAAATTCAAATCTTTTAAAATACTCAATCCTTCCTCTTTGCTCATAAACACTTTTGTATTAGTCAATGCATTTAACAATG
>CAYVCM010000103.1:0-5687 GCA_964449925.1 uncultured Clostridium sp. | reverse complement strand
TAGGATTTAGAATTGCAAGAAATGCAGATAATACAAGTACTTCAGGAGTAATTAGTGATAGTCAAAGAGATTTACAAGTCGAAAATAATGGAAATATATTAATTGCATATTTCTCTTGGAGTGGTAACACGGAAAATGCTGCAGAAGTAATTAGTCAAAAAACAAGTGCAGATGTTATAGAGTTAAATCCAGTAGAACCATATTCATCAAATTATAATGAAGTATTAGACGAAGCACAAGAAGATATGAACAATGATGCAAGACCCGAACTTGCAAACCATGTAGAGAATATGGAACAATATGACACAATCCTTTTAGGCTATCCTAATTGGTGGGCAACAATACCAATGCCAGTTGCAAGTTTTTTAGAAGAATATGACTTTAGTGGAAAAACAATAATACCATTTTGTAGTCACGGTGGTGGAGGATTTGGACAAAGCATAACAGATATATCAAAGTTAGTGCCAAATTCTAGGATAGGTGAAGGATTAAGTATTCATTATTCTGGAGGATCTAGCCTAGATAGTGATATTGATAATTGGCTTGAAGCAAATGGTATATCTGAACAATAATTAAAAAAGATAATACATGAAAGTATGAGGAAAATTTATGAAGAAGTTTAGAATGATATTAGATATTGTTATGACATTACTTTTTATAATATTGATGGGCTATTATGTAACAGATAATACCGTTCACGAAGTTTTAGGAACAATAACATTTGTGTTATTTATAATACACAATATTTTAAATATAAAATGGTATAAAAGCATATTTAAAGGAAAGCATAACTTTCAAAGAACATTTCATATTATTATAAATTTACTATTATTTATTGCAATGTTAGGAATGATGATAAGTGGAATCATGATTTCATCAGATGTATTTGATTTTTTAAATATTAAAACAACAATGTTTGGAAGAAATTTGCATATGATTTCTACAGCTTGGGGATTTGTGTTAATGGCAATACATGTAGGACTTCATATAACAGGACTTATGAATAAATTAAATGCAAAAATGAAAAATAGCACATTTGAATATGTATATTATTTTGCAATAGTACTTTTAATTGGTTTTGGCATATATTCATTTATATCACTTAGATTATGGGAAGAAATGTTTTTATTAACACATTTTAAGTTTTTTGACTATGAGCAAAGCACAATATTATTTTATTTAAAATATGTTGTAATATTAATAGCAATTGCACTTGGAATTTATTTAATATTGAACATTATAAAGAAGTTATCAAATAAAAATAAAATAAAAAATTAAAGGAAGTAATGAAAGATGGCTATTACAGAAAAAGCAATGGAAAACTACAAAAAATTATTTAACAATAATGAATTTTGCAAAGATGATGAAGAATTGAAAGAAATTATTTTGAATTTTGCATTAGATGAGGCACAGAAACAAGATAATTTAGATGAAAAAACAAGACAAAATGTAAATGTTGGAAATAATAAGCAAAGACTATTAGATACAGTAACAGCACTTTTACCTTATATTGGTTATCCAAGAAGTTTAAATGCAATTAACTGTATAAATCAAGTAATACCAAAATAAAAAAGTAAATAAAAAGGAGATAGAAGAATATGGAAGAAAAAGAATTTGAAATAAAAAATGTATTTGGAAAAGGAAATCCTAATGATGCTTATGCACAATATTTTATAGGAAAAAGCTATCTAAATCCATTAGTAGATAACACAAGCCCAATATTTTTAGCAAATGTAACATTTGAACCTGGATGTAGAAATAATTGGCATGTACACCACGCTAAAAGCGGTGGAGGACAAATTTTAATATGTACAGCAGGATATGGTTGGTATCAAGAAGAAGGAAAAGAAGCAGTAAGTTTAGAACCAGGAAAGGTTATTGTAATTCCAGCAAATGTAAAACATTGGCATGGAGCTAAAAAAGACTCTTGGTTTTCTCATATTGCAATTGAAGTACCAGGAGAAGAAATTTCAAATGAATGGTGTGAGCCTGTTACAGATGAAGAATATAATAAATTAGGATAGAGGTGGAAATTAAAATGCAAAAAAATATAGGATCAAAATTAGCACTATATCCTATGCCATTATTAGTAGTAGGAACAATGGTAGAGAAAAAACCAAATTGGATATTAGTAGGACATAGTGGAATTATAGGGCATGATAGAGTGATGATAAGTTTGGTAAAAACACATTATACAAATAAAGGAATTAAAGATACCAAAACATTATCTATTAACTTAGTAAATGAAGAAATGTTAAAAAAAGCAGATTATGTAGGCAGTGTAAGTGGAAATAAGCAAGATAAATCAGATGTATTCCAGTATCATATAGGAGATGCTGGAGCTCCAATTATAAATAATGCACCAGTTGTTATGGAATGTAAGGTTGAAGATAATTATGAAACAGACAATTTTGATAATTTTATAATGTCTATTTCAAATACTTATGTTCAAGAGGAAAATTTAGATGAAAAGGGAAAAATAGATTATACAAAATTTAGTCAAGTATTATTTGAATTTCCAAAATATACATATTTAAGAACTGGGGATATTATTGGAAATTGTTTAAGATTAGATAAGGAGGAAAATTAAGATGAATAAAAAAGTGATAGTTTTAATAGTTGCAGTAATTATACTTGCAATATTAGGAGTAGTTGCCTACATGGTTACTTCAAGTAATAATAATCAAGAATTAGCAAATACAAACGAAACAAGAGATAATGTAGAAGAGAATTCTACAAATTTAGGAAATGTAGGAGATGAAAATAATATGAATCAAAATGCTATGTCAAATACAAACGAGTCTACAAATGAAGAGCTACAAACAGAAGGAACAGGGAAAACATTAGTTGTATATTTCTCACATACAGGAAATACTGAAAATGTTGCAAACTTTATACATGAAGCAGTAGGTGGAGATATTGTAAAATTAGAGCCAGTAAATGCTTATACGGATGACTATGATACATTATTAGATGTAGCACAAGAGGAACAAAGAAATGATGCAAGACCAGAAATTGCTACTCAAATTGATAATATAGACGAATATGACACAATTTTCTTGGGCTATCCAAATTGGTGGGGAGATATGCCAATGATAATATATTCATTCCTAGATCAATATGATTTATCTGGAAAAACAATAGCACCATTTGTAACTTCTGGAGGTTCAGGACTTTCTGGAACACCAAGAACAATACAAAATGAAGAGCCAAATGCAACAGTAACAGAAGGTCTATCAGTAAGAGATAGTAATAGTGAAAATTCACAAAGTGATGTAAACGAATGGCTATCTGAAATAGGATTTTAAGGAGTGTATTAATTATGAGTTTAACAATTAATATTTATTATACTGGGAAAAATGGAAATGCAAAAAAATTTGCCGAAGAAATGGTAAAAACAGGAGTAGTAGATAGAGTAAGAGCAGAAAAAGGAAATTTGAGATATAACTACTTTTTCCCAATGGATGATGAGGAAACAGTTCTTTTAATAGATAGATGGGAAAGTGAAGAAGCACTAGATGAACATCATAAATCTCCAATGATGAAAGAAATAGCAGATTTAAGAGATAAATATAATCTTCATATGAGAGTAGAACAATTTGTAGAAAAGAATAATGTTTAAGAAAGGTTGAAAAGCTATGAAAAAAGCTATGATTATTATAGGAATAATCTTATTACTTATTGTTATAAATATAGTAATTGTATATTTTGTAAATAATCACAACGAACAAACAGCAAGTACAAATACGCATGTTAATACAAATATAAATAGAAAAGAAAATTCAGCAGAAACAAATACTAATGAAGGTTCAAATACAGAAAATACAAATGCTTCAACAGTATATTTTACAAGCGATATAAGTTCAAGAGGACTGATGAACATATATGAAAGATTAGGATTTGAGCCACAAGGAAATGTAGCAGTAAAAATATCTACTGGAGAAGCTGGAGGAAGTTATTATCTTTCTCCAGACCTTATAAAAGACTTAGTTCAAAGTGTAAATGGAACAATAGTAGAATGTAATACAACATATGGTGGTTCAAGAAGTAGTACAGCAATGCATAAGCAAGTTGCTGAAGAACATGGATTTACTGAAATTGCTAATGTAGATATTTTAGATGAAGAAGGTTCTATAAATTTAGATATTCCAAATGCTAAACATTTAGAGTATGATATGGTTGGCTCACATTACCAAAATTATGATTCAACTATTGTATTATCACATTTTAAAGGTCATAGTATGGCTGGCTTTGGTGGTGCAGTAAAAAATATTTCAATAGGATTTGCATCATCTAGTGGTAAGAGTTACATTCATAGTGCTGGAACAAGAACAAGTGGTTTTGGAGGTGCTTCTCAAGATGAATTTTTAGAATCAATGGCAGAAGCAGCATTAGCAATAGCAACAGATAAAAAAGATGATATTGTTTATATTAATGTTATGAATAATTTATCAGTAGATTGTGATTGTGATTCTAACCCAGCCGAACCAGATATGCACGATATAGGAATATTAGCATCAACAGATCCAGTAGCTCTTGATAAGGCTTGTGTAGATTTAGTATATGAAGCTGAAGATGGAGAATCTTTAATTCAAAGAATGGAATCAAGAAACGGAATCCATACACTTGAATATGGAGCAGAAATAGGACTTGGTAACTTAAATTATGAAATTGTAAATATAGATGCAAGATAGTATCTAAAAGCTAATTAACAAAGTGAAGATGTAGTTTAATGAAAATGGAATTATATCGATGATATTTGTGAAGGAAAGGACTTGTTTAAAGAACGAAAAAAGGAAAGTGAATATGAAAGTAAAGAATAAAATAGAAAATAAAGTATTTGATGAAGAAAGAGCATTATATAATTTAAAAGATACAGAAGTTTTAAATTGTATTTTTGCAGGTGAAAAAGATGGAGAATCAGTATTAAAGGAAACAAGAAATATAAGAGTAGTAAATAGCAAGTTTTCTTTAAGATACCCTTTATGGCATGCAAAAAAATATGAATTAATCCATTCTACTTTTGATGAAAAAACTAGAGCTCCAATATGGTATTCAGATGATGGGGTAATTGATAACTGTAATTTACAAGGAATAAAGTTACTTAGAGAATGTAAAAATACAAATATAAAAAACACCAATATAGTTTCACCAGAGTTTGGATGGAAATGTAGTGATATTAATGTAGAAGATAGTAAAATAGTATCAGAATATATATTTTTAGATAGTAAAAATGTAAAATTAAAAAATGTTGAATTTCAAGGAAAATATTCATTCCAATACATGGAAAATTTAGAAATCGAGAATTGTAAATTAGATACTAAAGATGCTTTTTGGCATAGCAAAAATGTAACAGTTAGAAATTCTATTGTAAAAGGAGAATATCTTGCTTGGTTTTCAGAAAATTTAACACTAATTAATTGTAAAATTATTGGTACACAACCACTTTGTTATTGTAAAAATCTTAAACTTATAAATTGCACAATGGAAGATACTGATTTATCATTTGAATATTCAGAGGTTGAAGCTGACATAAAAGGTAATGTAGTATCAATAAAAAATCCAAAATCAGGAACAATAACAGTAGACTCTGTAGGAGAAATTATAAACGAAGATTCTATTATGGTTGTAGAAGGAAAAGTTATTATAAGAAAATAATTTTAAATTATTGACTTGAAGTAGACTTT
>CAYVCM010000102.1:0-5710 GCA_964449925.1 uncultured Clostridium sp. | reverse complement strand
AATTTTTCTTCATTAAAATTGGTGTTCAAGACTTCACCTCCTAAAAAGTTACATAAGTATTATACAATAAAAAAGTTGCAAAAGCAACAAAAATAGAAAAAAGAAATTGTAATGATTTTGTAATATATTTGTAATAAAAGAAAAAAACTTAGAGGTGAAAGAGATTAAGACATGGAAAAAGTTTTTTTTCATAATATGTTGCTTTTGCAACGGAAAATGAATTCTGTTGATATATAATGTAACCAGATTAAGCGAAGGAGGAAGTGTAAAATGAAAGTTATTAAAAGGGATGGAAGAGCTGTTGATTATGACAGATCAAAAATTCAAATAGCTATTGAAAAAGCTAATAAAGAGGTAAAACCAAAAGAAAGAGCAAATAGAGATGATATCAAAGGTATTATTCAATATATAGAAGATTTAAATAAAAAAAGAATGTTAGTTGAAGATATTCAAGATATTATTGAAGAAAAGTTAATGGAAATTGAAAAATATGAATTAGCTAAAAAATATATTGTATATAGATATACAAGAGCATTGGTTAGAAAACAAAATACAACTGATGAAACTATATTAGGTTTAATTAGAAATGAGAACAAAGAATTAGCAGAAGAGAATTCAAATAAAAACACATTACTTGCTTCTACTCAAAGAGATTATATCGCAGGAGAAGTATCTAGAGATTTAACAAGAAGACTATTATTACCAGAAAAGATTGCAAAAGCAGATGCAGATGGTATTTTACATTTCCATGATGCAGATTATTTTGTACAACCAATTTTTAACTGTTGTTTAATTAATATATCAGATATGCTAGATAATGGAACTGTTATGAATGGTAAAATGATAGAGAGTCCAAAAAGTTTCCAAGTAGCATGTACGGTTACAACACAAATTATTGCAGCTGTTGCTAGTAATCAATATGGTGGACAATCTGTTGATTTAATGCATTTAGGAAAATATTTAAGAAAAAGTTATAATAAATTCAAAGCAGAAATTGAGAAAAAATATAAAGGTAAATTATCAGATGATATTATAGAAGATTTAGTACAAGATAGATTAAAATCTGAATTAAAAGCAGGTGTACAAACTATCCAATATCAAATTAATACTTTAATGACAACTAATGGACAATCTCCATTTGTAACATTATTCTTGCACTTAGAAGAAGGAGACCCATACATAAAAGAAAATGCTATGATTATTGAAGAAGTATTAAGGCAAAGATATCAAGGAATAAAAAACGAAAAAGGTGTCTATGTGACTCCAGCATTTCCAAAACTAGTTTATGTATTAGACGAATTTAACTGTCTAAAAGGTGGAGAATATGATTATTTAACAAAATTAGCTGTTAAATGTTCAGCAAAAAGAATGTATCCAGATTATATTTCTGCTAAAAAAATGAGAGAAAATTATCAAGGCAATGTATTTAGTCCAATGGGATGTAGAAGTTTCTTATCACCTTGGAAAGATGAAAATGGAAATTATAAATTTGAAGGAAGATTTAATCAAGGTGTAGTAAGTATAAATTTACCACAAGTTGCTATTGTCGCAGATGGTGATGAAGATAAATTCTGGGAACTATTAGACGAAAGACTAGAATTGTGTAAAGAAGCTTTAATGTGTAGACATTATGCATTACTTGGAACTCATTCAGATATTAGTCCAATACATTGGCAATATGGAGCAATTGCAAGATTAGCAAAAGGTGAAAAAATAGATAAATTACTATATGGTGGATATTCAACTATTTCTCTAGGATATATTGGTATATATGAAATGACAAAACTTATGAAAGGTGTATCACATACAACACCAGAGGGACATGATTTTGCCGTAAAAGTTATGAAACATTTAAGAGAAACAGTAGATAACTGGAAAAAAGAAACAAATATTGGTTTTGCATTATATGGAACACCAGCAGAAAGCTTATGCTATAAATTTGCAAAAATAGATAAAGAAAAATATGGAACAATTAAAGATGTAACAGATAAAGGATATTATACAAATTCATATCATGTTGATGTTAGAGAAAAAATTGATGCATTTGAAAAACTTTCATTTGAAAGTGAATTCCAAAAAATATCTTCAGGTGGTTCAATTTCATATATTGAAATTCCAAATATGCAAAAAAATATAGATGCATTAGAAACTGCTGTTAAATTTATTTATGATAATATTCAATATGCTGAATTTAATACAAAATCAGACTATTGCCATGAATGTGGATTTGACGGAGAAATTATAATCAATAAAGATAATGAATGGGAATGTCCAAACTGTGGAAACAAAGATCATTCAAAAATGACAGTTGTTAGAAGAACCTGCGGATATTTAGGAGAAAACTTCTGGAATGCAGGAAAGACAAAAGAAATAAAACAAAGAGTAATGCATTTATAGAATTTTTAATAGAAAAAGACTGTATTAGCAAATTTAAAAATTTGGAACGTTGGAGAAAAATATCCTGGCGTTCCATAATTTATCTATATTATATTATTAGAAATGTATTTTAAATAATGTTATAAGAGACAGTCATAGAAAAGAGGGAAAAGGATATGAACTATGCAGATATAAAAAAAGTAGATGTAGCAAATGGAGAAGGAGTTAGAGTATCAATATTTGTAAGTCGGATGTAATCATCATTGTAAAGGATGTTTTAACAAATGTGCGTGGGATTTTAATTATGGAAATAAATTTACAAATGAGCAAATAGATCAAATAATAAATTATTTAGACCATGACTACATTTCAGGACTAACTCTTTTAGGCGGAGAACCTCTAGAAAAACAAAACCAAGAAGGATTGTTACCACTAGTAAAAAAAGTAAAAGAAAAATTTCCCAATAAAAATATATGGTGCTATACAGGATTTGATTTTGAAAAAGATGTTGTAGGAAAAATGGCACCAAATAATGAAACAACAAAAGAACTTCTAAAATATATAGATGTTATGGTAGATGGCAAATTTGATGAAGACAAAAAAGACTTAAGTCTTAGATTTAGAGGTTCTTCAAATCAAAGGATTTTAGATGTTCAAGAAAGCTTAAAAGAAAGTAAGCCAGTAGAGTTTAAGTTATAATTGAAAAATCAATAAAAATGAAGTATAATATTGCAAGAGTTATTTGTAGAATATTCCTAACAACACAAAGACTCGGGCAACCTAGTAACAGATTAATTAAAATTAGGAGGAGAGAAATGGAAGGAAACAAAGAATTAGTTCGGTGTATAATGGAAAAGATTTATGAGCAAGAAAGCGGCATTAAAGAAAATTTGAAACTGCAAAATTTCTTAAATTTATTGCTAAAAAAATTAAAGGATGAAGAGTCTTATAAAGTTTTTCTTAGTAATTTAAAAGAAAAGAAGGAAGATGAAGAAGATTCGACTCCAGTTTATATAGCAATAAAAAATTTTATAGTTGCAATATTAGTAGAATATTGCGATTCAGAGGCAAAAGCTGAATACATGATTAATACCATTAAAGATATGATAATGGAATTAAGTGAAGCTATAAAGGCCTCAAGAATATACGAAAAAATAAAATAACTTTGTTTTCAAATCAAAAAAATTTGAGCTAAATCATATGGTAATATCAAATGATTTAGCTCAGTTTCATTTTTGTCTCATTGGGGACGTTTCTTTTTGAGACATTTTGAGGACAGCCCCTCTGCTACCATTAGTTATGCTTTGATTTCCAATAGGTTATGTATTATATAAAGTCATTACACAATTTTGTATAAGCCAAATTTTCGTAGAAATTGTACAAGAAAAAAGTGCGCCTCTCTCATTGTTGCTATAAAGCATCAGCAAAATGAGCATTCCTCACTTTTTTCTTTAACAATTTCTATACTCAAATTTAGATACGCAAAATTGTTTCATTTTTTTATATAATACATAACCTATTGGAAATCAAAGCATAACTAATGGTAGCAGAGGGGCTGTCCTCAAAATGTCTCAAAAAGAAACGTCCCCAATGAGACAAAATTATTATCAATTTAAAAATCTATCTAATAACTGTTTTCTGCATAAATCCTCAAATTCATCATTTAAAGGTTCTAAGGTTATATTTTCTTGATATTTTCTATCCAAGCAATATTTAATAATATAATCAGTCACATTTGGATTTTTAGAAAGTAAAGGGCCATGTAAATAAGTCGCAATTACATTTTCTTTAAAAAAGCCTTCCTCTGTATCACCAAATTTATTTCCATTTCCAAATAAAACCTTTCCAAAAGGAGAAGGGATGTCATAAGTTTGTCCACCATGGTTTTCAAAACCAATTACTTTTGTTTCTTGTCCATTCAAATTAACATTAAGGACAATATTTCCAATACATCTTTTTTTTCTGTCTGCAATAGCTTCTGTATAATATGGAAACACTTCCAAGCCAGGAATTACATTTCCTTCTACACCTTTATAATATTTACCAAATAATTGATAAGCACCACAAATAAGTAAGAAAAATACGCCTTCTTTTTCTGCTTCTTTTATTTCTTCTTTGTATTGTATTAAATCTTCTGATAATATGCTCTGTTCATTATCAGCTCCGACCACCAGCAAAAATAATATCATAATTTTTAAAGTCTGGTTTTTTATCTCCAATTGAGTAATTATCAATGATACATTGAAATCCTCGTTTTTCAAGTCTGTATTTTAATATTTGTATATTTCCATAATCTCCATACAATTCTAGCATGTCAGGGTAAAGGTATAATATTTTTAATTCTTTCATATATTTGTTCTCCTTTTTTACAAGATACTGGTTTATACTTCAGAGTTGTATATTTAATATTTTCTATTCTTTGCTTGCAGTATATTATTTTTTAGTTTAAATTAATCTGTTTATTTAAGGTACTTTTATTTTATCAAATTTTTATTGTTGGTTCAATAAAAATTATTTGATTTTTTTAGAAAGGAACTGGGGGAATTTTTAATTGCATTATGAATTTGTGGAAATGAAATTGGGAATTATTTTATTATATAAAAAATCTAATTAGAAAATTCGTGATAATAATATACAAAATATAAGAAAAGTCTAATATAGAATTTTTTCTTGGTTGGATTATGCTAACAAAAGATAAGAAAAGGGTGTGTTAACGAAATGGATATACATGTATGAAAATTACTTTGAAGTACTTTACAAATATAAGATGTCTAACTGAAACTAAAAGCTTCATATTGTTTTTTATACAATGAAAAAATTTCGTGAAGTTAGATACTTAATGAATAAAAACTAAAAATATAATATCAATAAAACATAGTGAAGTCAATAGATAGAAGTGATTATTTTAAAAATCAAAAAATATAAATAATGATAAAAAATAAAAAGTGAAAAAGCTTGTAAGTGTTAAAAAAAACAGGTGACTTCCACTTTTTTAATTTTCTTAGAGTATCTAACTCTAGGAAAATGGAATTTCTAGTGAAAAAACTGAAAACAAAAGAAAATAAAGAAAAGAGGTATGAATCATGATAAAAGAACAGAGAAATAAAAACATAAATAAAAAAGAGAACAAAAAAGCTACAAATAATAAATTAGTAAAAAAATGTACAGAAAAAACAAACAACAAAAATACAATTTTTAATAAACCGTTTTATAATTTACAACCACAAACAGGTATTACCTTAATAGCTCTAGTAATTACAATTATTATATTATTAATTCTAGCAGGAATAACAATAAGTGCCATAACAGGAGAGAATGGGCTTATTAACAGTGC
>CAYVCM010000101.1:0-5719 GCA_964449925.1 uncultured Clostridium sp. | reverse complement strand
ATACAAATGATGATTTTTTGCTCCGTCCCCAAATCATCGCTTGTTCTGTCCCTAAATCATCACCGTTCCCCAAAAATGTCTCAAAAAGAAACGTCCCCAATGCGACAAAAATGATAACACATCTCTAATGTTTCACTATTTCTTTTATATATTTCCAAACTCTTTCTGTTGAGGAAATAGATAATCTTTCTTTTGGAGAATGAACATCAAAAGTATCTGGCCCTATACATACATATTCACAGCCTGGTATTTTATCAACAAAAAATCCTCCTTCTAATACACCTTGAGATATTACTTCTTCCATCTCTTTATCAAACAACTTTTGATATGCCTTTTGACATTTTTCTATAAGCTTATTATCTTCTTTTTTCTCCACACCTTTTAATTCTTGATGCCATGTAATATTTATATTATATCTTTCTATTAATTTTGTTAATTCCTTCAAATATTCATCTTCTAATTCTTTTTGATTACTTCTTTCTGAAAATTCAACTTGTATTCCGTTTTCATATTCTGTTAAAACTGCTAAATTACTAGAAAGTATAACATTTCCTTTTTCATCTTTTTTTAATGCTCCATTTTTATATAAATTTATAAAATCAATGATTTTTTTACTTGTTTGAATTGAATATACTTCTATGTTTTCTTTTTCAATTGTTTCTAATATTATAGTTTCATTTTTAAAAATTTCTTTTTGTTTTTTTATATTTTCTAAAATTTGTTTATATACCATCTCAGAATTATTATCAGATATACAAAATTGTATTTTAAATTCTCTAGGAATCACATTTACTCTACTTCCACCTTGTATTTTTGCAATTTGAATGTTTTCTAATTTTTTCAAAACTTCCATTGCTAGCTTTATTGGATTACCTCTTCTTTTATCACCTATATTTCCTCCTGAATGTCCTCCTAAAAAATTTTCATACTTCAATTGATAAACTTTATTTACTTTTATTTTTTCTTTATTTGCTTCTAAAATTCCTATCCATTCATTACAATTTGCAGAACTAACCAATATATTTCCTTCTTTTCCATTATCAAGTGAAATTATTTTTCTCGCACGAATATATTTTTCATCTATTTTAATAGCACCAATCATTGTCGTTTCTTCTTGTGCAGTAAATATACATTCTAAATTAGGAGTAGATATATTACTATCTAGAATTGCTAACATATATGCAACACCAATTCCATTATCTGCTCCTAAAGTAGTTCCATTTGCTGTTATATAATCTTTTTCTTTATATAATGTGATTGGATCTTTGGAAAAATTATGTTGTACTCCTATATCTTTTTCACATATCATATCTGTATGTGCTTGAACTGCTAATATATCTTCATTTTCTCGTCCTTGTGTTGCTTGTTTATATATAATTATATTTTCATATTTATCTTTTACATATTTAAAATTTCTTTCTTTTGCAAAATTTTCTAAATATTCCCTAATCCTTCTTTCTTCTCCTGATCTTCTTGGGATTTTGCTTATTTCTATAAAATATTCTATCACCTTTTTTGAATCTAAATCTTGATAATCTTCTAGTTTTAATAATTCCATATTTTTCCCTTTCCTTTTTACTTATACTCTTTCTAAATATCTTTGTAAAAATTGTTTTGTTCTATCTTTTTTCGGATTATTTATTACTTCTTTTGGTGTGCCCATTTCTACAATAGAACCTTTGTCCATGAAAATAATTCTATCTGCTACTTGACTTGCAAATTGAATCTCATGTGTTACAATAACCATTGTCTTTTTTTCCTCTGCCAGATTTTTTATAACTTTTAATACTTCTCCTATTAACTCTGGGTCTAAAGCACTTGTTGGTTCATCCATAAATAGAATTTCTGGCTCAATTGCTAAAGCTCTTGCAATTGATACTCTTTGTTGTTGTCCTCCTGACAAACCACATGGATAAGCATCTTTTTTATCTTTTATTCCCATTTTATCTAATAATTTTATTGCCTTTTCTTCTGCTTTTTCTTTGTCCATTTTTAAAACAATTATCATAGCTTCTGTTATATTTTCTAATATTGATTTATGTGGAAATAAATTAAAATTCTGGAATATCATACCACATTTTAAATTCATCTTTTTTAAAATTTCTTTGTCATTATAGATAGGTTTTCCATTTTTGTATTCTTTTATCATTTGATCATTATCCATTTCTATGTTTCCACCATCAATTTTTTCTAGTTGATTCATACATCTTAAGATTGTTGATTTTCCAGAACCTGAAGAGCCAATAATGGCTAAAACTTCGCCCTCATTAACTGAAAAAGAAATGTTTTTAATTGCTATGTTATCTTTATATTTTTTTACTAAATTTTCTACTTTTACAATTTCTTTCATCATGACCTACTCCTTTCTTTATTATGTTATCGTATAATAATTTAATTTTTTCTCTGCTCTGTTAAATATAAAACTAATAACTGCACATAAGATTAAATACATAACACCTGCTACACAAAGTGGAATAATTGAAAATTGAAAACTTGCTTGTTTTTGTGCTAATGCAAAAATTTCTGTAACTCCTATAATTTGTGCCAATGAAGTAGTCTTAATTAAAGAAATTACTTCATTAGATAATGCTGGCAAAATTCTTTTCATGATTTGTGGTAATGATATTCTAAAAAAAGTTTGTGTTTTTGTCATTCCCAATGTGAATGCTGCTTCTTTTTGCCCTTTAGGAATACTTTCTATACCACTTCTGAAAATCTCTGCAAAATATGCTGCATAATTAATAACAAAAGCAATAATTACTGCCACAAATCTATCATATGAAATATGGAATAAGTAATATGGTGCAAAATACACAAAGATAATTTGTAACATCATAGGTGTTCCTCTAATAATAAGAACATATATCTTGGTAATCCATGCTATAATTTTACATTTTGAATTTTTTGTTATTGCTACAATAATACCTGCTGGAATTCCAATAATTAATGTTAATATAAAAATTAATAATGTTGTACCTAAGCCTTCTAATAAAATCTGTGCCAGATTAATTATGTTCGACATATTCATTTTTATTTTCTCTCCTATCCTACAATTATAATTTTTCAGAAAAAGTTTTAATTAGCTTTTATACAGTCAAATCCTCTCCAAACCATTTTTCTGATATTTCTTTTAATATTCCTTCTTCTTTTAATTCTTTAATTGCATTTTCTATTTTATCTTTCAATTCTGTATTTCCTTTTTTAAAAGCTATTACCATTCCTGATTCTTCTGATAATCCTTCTGCCTCAAAACTTCTAAAATCTTTATTTTGTGAATTTATAATATATGTACCTGTAATTTTACTCATATATACAGCATCTATGTTTCCAGCTTCTAAATCCATTAAAGCTGTTAGATAATCACTATATCCAACTATTTCGTCTATTTCATTTCCAAAATCTGATTCAGTTAAAGTTCTCTCTTGTGTTGAACCATTTTGTATACCTATTTTTTTACCTTTTAAATCATCTT
The DNA here is from genome assembly GCA_964449925.1 of uncultured Clostridium sp. GTDB lineage: Bacteria > Bacillota > Clostridia > TANB77 > CAG-508 > CAG-269. The sequence continues at coordinate 2,247 of CAYVCM010000101.1, read as the reverse complement.
GTGATGTATATTCTGAATCTTGCTTTACGAAAAATATGGATTCATCTTTTATATATATATCACTTAATGTCATTGCTTCATTTCTTTCTTCTGTATAACCAAAACCATTCCATATACAATCTATATTTCCTGAATCTAATTCTTGCTCTTTAGCTGCCCAAGAAATTGGCTGTACTTCTAAGGTCATCCCTAGTTTATTACATACTTCTGTTGCTAAATCAATGTCAAAACCAACTAATTCATTATCTTCGTTTCTAAATCCCATTGGCGGAAAACTATCATCCATTCCCAAAACTAATATATTTTCATTATCTTCTATTTCTTTTGTATAAAAAACCAATCCTATTATTAAAGCTATTATAATAATTACTGAAACTACTCCTATTAATATTTTATTTTTCATTTTCTTTTCCTCCTTACAATAAATAATTAATTAACTTTTGATGTCTTTATTTTTTATTCTTTAAGAGATTGCTTATGTTCAAATATCTTAAAATTTGGCGCCTTTTTTTAAGATATACAAAAAGACCTTAAAAGTACATTTTTTGTACCTTTAAGGTCTTTTTTCCGAAAACTAAAGGCACAAGCATCTAAAGCTTGTGCCAATCAATTTCAGACACAAGCTATATTTTATGATGATGTTTGTTACCATTTAGTTTATATGTTTTCATAAAATTCTCTCCCTTAAATTTATTGATTAAGATTTTATCATGGTGTTTTATTGTTTGTCAATAGTTTTTATAAAATTTTTGTCGCATTGAGTGTCTCATTGGGGACGTTTCTTTTTGAGACATTTTGAGGACAGAGCAAAAAATCATCACTCGCTCCGTCCCCAAAATGTCTCAAAAAGAAACGTCCCCAATGAGACACTCAATGCGATATAAAACCTATGTTTCATTAATATCTATCAATGAATATACATCCTTTGCATCATTTAATTCCTTTATATTCATAATAACACCTTGTCCTACTACAATTCCACCAACTTCTTCTACTGCATTTTTCATTGCTTTCATTGTGTTTCCAGTCGCATATATATCATCTATCATATATAATTTCTTTCCTATGTATTCTTCATTCACTAATTTAGGTAGTTCCATTTTATCTTTTCCATATTCCTTTTCATATAAAAATTGTTTTTCTACTGTTGTTGGTGGTAATTTTCCTGCTTTTCTAACAGGTATAAAACCAATATTTAACTTACTTGCTACTGCTGCTCCTATAATAAAACCTCTTGCTTCTGCACCTACAATATAGTCCACATTTTTACCTTTTATTTCTTCTACAAATTTATTAACAATCTCTTTAAATGTTTCCTTTTGAATAATTAATGGCATAATATCAATAAATTCTACTCCTTCTTGAGGAAAATTTTTTTGTGTTCTAATATTTAATTCATTTTTTAGTTCATTTCTTAATATTTTCATAAATTAGCCCTCCAGTTAATTTTTTTTATTTTAGTTCTTAACAATTTTGTTTTATTCTTTATTTGTAATTTCGTTTTATCATTTATTTTTCTATAATTTCAAAAAATCTATTTTTCTTTTTTTCATTATTTAATGAATCTATAAATTGTATGGTTGTATTTTGGTTTTTGTTGTTTATTAAATCTTTTTCTTTTAAAACTTCTTTCAAATGATTGGCCAAATATGGTGCTCCATTAAAAAAATGAACATCCCCTAAAACCTCTTTAATTTCTTCTGTAATAAGAGGATAATGTGTACAACCTAATACTACATTTTTTACTTTCCCTTTATAGGTTTCTAAATGTTCTTTTAAATATTTTCTTATTTTTTCGTTATTCCCTTCTTCTATGATGTCTGCTAACCCTACACATGGAAGTAAAGTTGTTTTATGATTACTATATTTATGATATAAAAGATTAAATTTTTCACTTTCGATTGTTCCCTTTGTTGCCATTACTAGTGTTTGCTGATTATATGCATAATCATGTACCATTTTATAGGCTGGTTCTATTGCTATAAATGGTATATTTGCATATTTTTTTCTTAAATGTTGAGCTGATTTTGCACTTGCTGTATTACAAGCAATTACAATTGCTTTGCATTGTTTTTCTATTAATTTTTCAACTATGGTTTCACAGATTATATTAATTTCTTCATCTGCTTTATCTCCATATGGATTGTTTTTGGAATCACTATAATAAATATATTTTTCATTTGGTAATACTTTCAAGATTTCTTTTAATACAGTGATACCTCCAATTCCTGAATCAAATATTCCTAT
>CAYVCM010000100.1:1995-5763 GCA_964449925.1 uncultured Clostridium sp. | reverse complement strand
ACAAAACTTAGACAACTTAATATTGCCATTTATTAAAAATTATTATATAATGACTTCGTAATAAAGAAGGAGCGTGAGTTTATGATTGATATCAAGTTTTTAAGAGAACATCCTGATGTGGTTAAAGATAATATTAAGAAAAAATTCCAAGACCAAAAATTAGTGATGGTAGATGAAGTTATTTCATTAGACAAAAAAAAGAGAGAAGCACAACTTACTGGAGACAATTTAAGAGCTGAAAGAAAAACCTTAAGTTCTCAAATTGGAGAACTTATGAAATCCGGAAAAAAAGATGAAGCTGAAAAAATAAAAGTAAAAGTGCAAGAAATTAATGACAAGCTAGAAAAAAATGAAAAATTAGAAGATGAATATACTAAAGAAATAGAAAAACGAATGATGAAAATCCCAAATATTATGCATGAATCTGTTCCTATTGGAAAAGATGATTCAGAAAATGTAGAAGTAGAAAAGTTTGGAGAACCTGTTGTTCCAGATTATGAAATACCTCACCATAGTGAAATTATGGAAAAGTTAGGTGGTTTAGATTTAGAAAGTAGCAGGCGTGTTTCTGGTAATGGTTTTTATTATTTACTAGGTAATGTTGCAAGATTACATTCTGCTGCTCTAACATATGCCAGAGATTTTATGATTAACAAAGGTTTTACATATTGTATTCCACCATTTATGATAAGAAGTGATGTTGTAACAGGTGTTATGAGTTTTGAAGAAATGGATAATATGATGTATAAAATCGAAGGTGAAGATTTATATTTAATTGGTACTTCTGAACATTCTATGATTGGTAAATTTAAAGACCAAATTCTAAAAAAAGAGGATTTACCTTATACAATGACATCTTACTCTCCTTGTTTTAGAAAAGAAAAAGGCGCTCATGGAATTGAAGAACGTGGTGTATATAGAATACATCAATTTGAAAAACAAGAGATGATTGTAGTTTGTGAACCTGATGATAGTTGGAATTGGTATGATAAAATGTGGTCATATACAGTAGAATTCTTTAGAAGTATGAATATTCCTGTAAGAACCCTAGAATGTTGTAGTGGAGATTTAGGAGATTTAAAAGCAAAATCTTGTGATGTGGAAGCATGGTCACCAAGACAGCAAAAATATTTTGAAGTTGGAAGTTGTTCAAATTTAACAGATGCACAAGCAAGACGCTTAGGAATTCGTATTAAGGGCGAAAAAGGAAATTATTTTGCACATACTTTAAATAATACAGTTGTTGCTCCACCACGTATGTTAATTTCAATTATGGAAAATAACTATCAACCAGATGGTAGTGTTATTGTTCCTGAAGTGTTAAGACCATATATGGGTGGACTTGAAAAAATTGAACCTAAAAAATAAATGCAGTTTTAAAAAATATAAAAGAAAGGCATATGTTTATCATAATTTTCAAAATAAGATAAATATATTGTATGAGGGAAAAAATTATGAATAAAAATATAACAATTATCGTTGGTGCTAAATGGGGAGATGAAGGAAAAGGAAAAATAGCTGCAATAGAAGCACAAAATGCAAAATTAGTAATTCGTGCAACTGGTGGTAGTAATGCTGGACATACTGTAGTTTATAATGGGAATAAGTTACCACTACATTTAATTCCAGGAGGAATTACATATCCACAAACAACTTGTATTATAGGACCTGGTGTAGTAGTAGACTTAGATGTTTTATTTGAAGAAATTGATTTTCTAAAAGAATGTGGTGTACCAGATATAGAATCAAGACTAAAAATTAGTGGTCGTACACATATAACACTTCCATACCATAAAGATTTAGATGCTTTATATGAATCACTAAAAAATAAACCTGTTGGAACTACAAAAAGAGGTATTGGTCCAACATATGCAGATAAAAGTAATCGTATTGGCCTTCGCATGTATGATTTACTTATTCCAGAAAACGAATTAGCACATAAAATTGAAGAAGCTACAAAAGTTCATAATCAAGTGTTTAAAGCTAATAATATGGAAAAATGTATTGTTGATAGTAAAAAATTAGCTAAACAATATCATCAATATGGAGAAAAATTAAAAGATTATATTACAGATATTGAACCACTTATTTTTAATAGTATTAGAAATAACGAAAAAATTGTTGTAGAAGGTGCTCAAGCTTTCCGTTTAGACTTAGACCATGGAGATTATCCAATGGTTACAAGTTCACATCCTGTTGTTTCAGGTACACTTTGTGGAGCAGCTTTACCTGCACAAGCTTTAAATGTCGTTATTGGTGTTGATAAAGCATATAATAGTAGAGTTGGTAATGGTCCATTCCCTACTGAATTACCTGCATCAATTGATGAAAATGGAAATGTTATAAAAGATGCTAAACCTTTAGAAGGTGATATTGTTCGTGACACAGGTCATGAATATGGAACAACAACTGGTCGTCCTCGTAGATGTGGATGGATGGATTGTCCTATTCTTTGTTCTGCTAAATATACTTCTGGAATTGATTATTTATGTTTAAATCATTTAGATACTTTAGGAGAAATTGGCAATAAATTAGGATATGTTAAAGTTTGTACAAGTTATATTTATAAAGGTAAAAAAATTCATCATTACCCTGATGATATTATGGTTACAGGTGAGATTCCTGAACCTATTTATGAAACTTTAGAAGGTGGTTGGACAATTGATTCATCTTGTAAAAAGTATGAAGACCTTCCAAAACTTGCAAAAGATTTTATTGAAATTGTAGAAAAAGCCTCTGGTATTCCTGTTAAATATATCGGAACAGGACCTGCAAGCGATGACTTAATTGTAAGAGAAAATATTTAATATACCTAAGAGAGTGTTTTTACTCTCTTTTCTCTTCTATTAAGAAAAATTGCTTTGTTTTACCAATTAAATTATAAATATTGTAGAAAGAGAGGAATATATAATAGTTAATATTATATAAAAATAAAATTATGAATATAAAAAATCCAAAATTTGAAATATCTGCTGTTGGTCCAAAACAATATCCTAAAAATCACTTACCTGAAATTGTTCTAGTAGGAAAATCTAATGTTGGTAAATCTAGTTTTGTTAATACTATGATAAACCGAAAAAAACTTGCAAGAACAAGTAGTGAACCTCGGAAAAACCCGTCAAATTAATTTTTATAATATTGATGATATTTTCTATTTTGTCGATTTGCCTGGTTATGGATATAGTAAAATGTCTAAAAAAGAACAAGAACAAGTAGGAAAATTTATTGAACAATATCTATTTCATAGAAAAGAAATTGCACTAATTATCTTTTTAGTAGATATTAGACATTCACCTACTAATAATGATAGACTTATGTATAATTACATTATATCTTCTGGATTACCTTGTTTAATTCTTGCAAATAAGGCTGATAAAATTGCTATTACAAAAGTAGATGATACAGTAAAATCTTTACAAAAAGAGTTAAATCCTATTGGAGATATTCCGACATTACCTTTTTCTTCTGAAAGGAAAATTTATAAAGATGCTGTTTGGGATTTTATAGAAAATATACTAAAAGAAGAATAAAATTTATACTTTATTCTTCTTTTCTTTTTTCTAATTTTGTTATTATTTTTAAAGCTTTTTCTCTTGGAATTGTTACAACATGTTCACAACCTTGACATTTTAATTTAAAGTCAACACCTATTCTTGTTATTTCCCATAATTTGCTTCCACAAGGATGTGTTTTCTTTGTTCTTACTATATCACCTATTTTGTATTCCATTTTATTCTCCTATTTTATAATTCTATTCCTTTTTGTGTT
>CAYVCM010000100.1:0-1895 GCA_964449925.1 uncultured Clostridium sp. | reverse complement strand
TCAAATCTTTTTTCTATACTATCTTTACCTAATACCTGCATAATTTCATACATATCTGGAGTATTAGTCCTTCCAGTTAAAGCTACCCTTAAAACTGTACTTACATCTCCTACATGAGCTTTATATGCATCTGGGTTTGCCTTATACTCTTTTACCTCTTTTGCATATCCAAGTTCTCCTGCTAATTCTTTTATCTTGTCAAACCATTGTTGTTTATCATCATTTTCATTATAGTATTTTTGTATATATAAATCTAAGATTTTATTAACATCTTCTTTATCATTAATTACTTGATAAGGATATTCTTGTTTGCTAAATAAGAATTTATCATCATACATATATTCTATATTTTCTTTAACATCTGACCATTTTGCAATATCTTTTCTAGGCTTTTTATTTCCTCTTTCAATTCCAAATACTTTTAAAGCATATTCTTTATCTTTTAAAATATCCTCTAATTCTTTATCATAAGTCTTAGCCCAATTTAATGCATTGTCATAAACCTCTTCTGCTGTGAATTTAGAAATAACAGTTTTTCCTACATCTAATAATTTTACCATATCAAATAATGCACCACTAACACTCATCTTATTTAATTGTAATTCAAATTCATCGATTGATTTATCTTTGTTTGCTCTTCTCCAATTCTCAAAATTAGAATTTGCAATATTTAATAAATATTCGTTAACAGCTTCTTTTGGAATTCCCATTTCATCATAATATGATACAGCAGCTTCTGGATCTTTTCTTTTACTTAATTTTCTTTTATTTCCATTATCATTTTTCATTATTGGTGCAATATGCGCATATTTAGGTGGTTTAAATCCTAATTCATGAAATAATTGTAAATGTAATGGAACTGATGATAGCCATTCATCTCCTCTTATTACATGTGTAGTTTTCATTAAATGGTCATCTACTGCATGTGCAAAATGATATGTTGGTAATCCATCTGCTTTTATAATAACAATGTCTTGATCATTTTCTGGAAAATCCACATTACCTTTTATAGCATCATGATGCTTTATTTTTCTATCTTCTCTTCCAGGTGATTTAAAACGAACAATATATGGTTCTCCATTATTTATTTTTTTAATAGCTTCTTCTACAGTTATATTTCTACATTTTGCCCATACACCATAATATCCAGGTCTAATTTTTGCATTTTCTTGTTTTTCTCTCATACTTTCTAATTCTTCTGGTGTGCAAAAGCATGGATATGCCTTTCCCTGCTCTATTAGATATTTAGCATAACTTTGGTAAATTTCTTTTCTTTCAGATTGTCTATATGGTCCATAATTTCCTTTTCCTTCTGTTTCTGAAATCATTCCTTCATCAGGATTAATTCCAAATCTATCTAAAGATTTTACAATATCTGTTATACCATTTTCTACCTCTCTTTTTTGGTCTGTATCTTCTATTCTTAAGAAAAACACACCTTCTGTTTGATTGGCTAACTTTCTAGCGATTAGTGATTGATATAATCCACCTATATGTACAAAACCTGTTGGACTTGGTGCAAATCTTGTTACAACTGCACCTTCTTTTAAATCTCTTTTGGGATATTTTTCTTCATAATATGATATATCTTTTGCTTTTGGAAATATTATATTTGCTAAATCTTTATAATCCATTTTATTCACTTTCCTTTCCATATTCTTTTATTTAAAAATTTATCTTTCTTCACCTTTTATTTTTCTGGTATTATTTATCTTTTTATTCTTATCACTATCTTCTTGATGAACTTCTGTCATTAATTGAAAAAAATGATCTGTTGTAAATTTAGTTCTTTGTTTCATTGTCATTTTGTTTTTTAATATTCTTTTTATTTCATTTAATGGTTTATCTTGATTTTGTCTAATAATTTGTTTTGCTTCTTCTCTTGTCATTTTCAA
>CAYVCM010000099.1:0-5772 GCA_964449925.1 uncultured Clostridium sp. | reverse complement strand
GTAATGAATAAAATAACAAGTAGTATTAATAAAAATGGCTTCTTTGCACGGAAATTTCTTAGGAAATGAAGACGGATGGGCAAAAAATCATAACATGTCTTTTTTTTCAAAAGATGAGTTAATGACATATTTTAAAGATTTTGATATAGTATATTTTTCAGAAAAAAAATATATAAAAGATAGTGTTTCAGAAAGTAATAAGAAGTGGCATGTATTTGAAATTTATGCAAAAAAGAAATAAATATGTAAAGTTAATAGTTTAAAATAATTGTATTTTGAGTAATTTTATGATATAACAATAAAAAAGATATAATAATGAAAAGGAGATTAATAATAATGATAAAGCATATTGTAATGTGGAAATTTAAAGAAAATGAACAAGAAAAAATGAATGAATTTTTAGAAGGATTAAATAAACTAAAAGACATAATCCCAGAAATAAAAAATATGGAAACAGGAATAAATATAAATCCCAAAAATGAGTTTGATGCTATACTAATATCAGAATTTGAAACAATGAAAGATTTAGAAACATACAAAAATCATCCAGAACATGTAAAAGTATCAAATTTATGCAAGTCAATAAGAATAGATAGACAAGCAATAGATTATGAAGTATAAGAAGCAAAGAAGGGAATGATAATAAAATTGAATATAGGATTTACAATAGGAAAATTTGCACCATTACATAAAGGACATCAATATTTAATAGAAAAGGGAATCAAAGAAATGGATGAATTTTATGTAATTGTATATGAAACAAAAGTAATAGATATATCAATGGAACAAAGAGCAAAGTGGATAAAAGAATTATATCCAAAAGTTAAAATTCTTTTAGCTAAAAATCCACCATCACAATATGGATTAGATAATGAGAGTGTAAAAATTCAGATGGAATATTTGAAAAATATTATAAAAGATATTCCTGTTACTCATTTTTATAATAGTGAACCTTATGGAAAATATGTTGCAAAAGATTTAAATATAAAAGAGGTGCAGGTAGATAGACTTAGGGAAAAATATTCAATTAGTGGAACAAAAATTAGGCAGGATGTAAATAAAAATAAGGAATATATAGAAGAAATAGTTTATAAAGAAATAAAGTCAAGTAAAGAAAGTTGCTAGAAATAGCAACTTTTTCCTATTCAACAAAAAAACAATAAGGTTAATAAAAAATTAAGAAAAAATCAATTGGAAATCAATAAATATATGTTAGAATTTGAAACAGTAAAAAAATAAAAAAGGGGAGGAATGATAATTATATGGAAACAATATTGAAATGTGAAAACTTATGTAAAACATTTGGAAAAAGAAAAATCCTAAAAGAAGTTTCTTTCGAAATTGAACAAGGAGATATTTTAGGATTTATTGGACCAAATGGTGCACGGAAAAACAACAACAATAAAATTAATCTTAGGATTACAAAACATTACAAGTGGAAAAGTAATAATTAATGGATATGATGTTGAAAAAGAATTTACGCAGGCTATTAAAAAAGTAGGAGCAATAGTTGAAAATCCAGACATGTATATGTATATGTCAGGATATGATAATTTAAAATTAGTTGCTAATTTATATAAAGGAATTACAAAAGAAAGAATTGACGAGGTTGTAAAATTAGTAAAATTAGAAAACAGAATAAATGATAAAGTATCAAAATATTCTTTAGGAATGAGACAAAGACTAGGAATTGCACAAGCAATTTTACACAAGCCTAATTTATTAATACTAGACGAACCAACAAATGGACTAGATCCAGAAGGAATCAAAGAAATGAGAGAATTACTTGTTGAATTGGCTACAAAAGAGAAAATGGCAATATTGATTTCTAGTCACAATTTAGCAGAATTAGATAATTTTTGTACAAAAGTTTGCATTATAAAAAATGGAGAAGTAATAGAAACAAGTGAAATTTCAAAAATTAAGAAAGAAAGTAGTCAAAATTTACAACTATTTGAAATAGATAATGTAGACAATATTAAGAAAATACTAAAAGATGTGATTGTAATTGATAATCATAGATTTAAAATAAATGTTTCAAAAGAAGAAGTGCCAGAAATTGTTAAAAAATTAGTAGAAAATAATATAAAAGTTTATGAAGTAAAGAGAGAAGAAACTACACTAGAAGAAGCATTTTTTGAAAAGACAGGGGGTAATGTCATTGAATAAATTAATAAAAAATGAATTTATCAAAATATTTAAAAAGAAAACAATTTATATTACTTTAGCAATAATTTTCTTATTATTTATACTAATGAATTGCATGTATAAATATGCTAACAGTATAAATACATATGACTATTATCTATATAGTGAAAGCTATATTGAATCTTTAAGAGAAGAATTAAAAACATTAGATCCAGAAAAAACTAGTGATGTTACTACATATATAAGTATTTTAACAACAATACAAATAAGTGAAATGATGGAACAATACAAAGATGCAGAATGGAAATTAGCAATTATTAATGAAAAAATTTTCCCATATATAGAAGAAAGAAATAATTATCAGTATGGAGCAGAACAAAATGAAGAACAATTAGAAATTATAAACCAAGAAATAGATGAATTTGTTTCTAAATTAGATAATAATGATTGGGAATACTTTGCAAAAGAGGACCTTTCAGAAGCAGAAGAAAAAATGGAAGAGTTAAATCGTCAGAAAGAACAAACAGAGGATACAGCTATAAAAGAGAGCATGGATACAGAAATAAAAATGGCAGAAATTGAAAAAGAAATTGCTCAATATCGATTAGATAAACAAATACCTTATGGAACAGATTATTTAAATCAAGCAATTTCTAATTTACAATCAGCTAGTATGTATTTATTAGACTTTAAGGATACAGAAGATATGACATATGAAAAAAAATTAGCCTACCAATCTTATTTAGAACAACAAGCAGAAAGTCGATATATATTAGATACTGGAAATGATTTATATGGTACAAATAGTTTAAAAGGTATTTTACAATATTTTTATTCACAATATGGAATCTTTTTAATGGTTGTAATTATTATGATAGCGGGAACAATTGTTAGTGAAGAATTTAATAAAGGGACTATTAAATTACTATTGGTAAAACCATATTCTAGAAATAGAATTTTATTTGCAAAAGCTATTACAACTTTAATTATGATTATATTTACCATTGTTATAACAATATTGATGCAAATTTTAATAGGTGGAATAATGTTTGGATTTGATAGTTTATTAGAACCTGTTGCTATATATAATTTTAATACAAATATAATAGAAGAAATATCTATATTTGCTGACTTAGGAATACAAACATTAACACAATTACCAATGATGATCCTATTAGCAACACTTGCATTTGCTATTAGTACTATATTCTCTAACAGTGCATTAGCAATTGCAATATCTTTATTAGGATATATGATAAGTGGAATTATTAATCAACTAGTAGTAAGTTATAATTTAGATTTTATGAAATATTTTGTGACAATGAACTGGGATTTTAGTGTATATCTTTATGGTGCTTTACCAAATATGGAAGGTATGAATATGATAATGTCAGCAATTATCTGTGTAATATATTTCTTAATAATGATAATACCAACATTTATTGTATTTAAAAAGAAAAATATCAAAAATATATAATAAATAACATATCAAAATAAAAAATAAGCAAATAGGGAGTGTTTCAAAAATAAAGAAACATTTCCTATTTTTCTTTATGTGTGATACTTTCCTATTGTATAAAAGTCGATATCGTTCTATATTTATTTCTTGTAAAATTTTAAAAAATAGTATATAGTTATGATGAATAATAAATTAAAGATGTTATTAAATTTATTAATATGAAATAAGATAAATGAAGATAATCTATTCATTTATAAGAGATAGGAGAGGATTAAATGAATTACCCAGAGAACCTAAAAAAAGGTGATACCATAGGAATTTGTGCACCATCAGGAGGAATTACAAAGGAAGATGGAATAAAAAAATTAGAATTAGCAGAAAAACAATTACAAGATATGGGATATAAAATAATAGAAACAGAAAGTGTAAGAAAAGAAGAAAGAGGAAGAAGTGCATCTGGAAAGCAAAGAGCCAAAGAATTTATGAAATTATTAGAAAATGATGATATAAAATTAATAATATTTGCACAAGGTGGGGATTTTCTAGTAGAAATGATACCATATTTGGATTTTGAAAAAATTAAAGCTTTAAGACCAAAATGGATGCAGGGATATTCTGATATAACAGGTATCAATTATTTATGGAATACTTTACTAGAAAGACCATCTATTTATTGTGAGAATATAAAAGATTATGCAATGAAACCACTATTTAGAAATTTAACAGATGCTCTAAAAATTGCAAGTGGTGAAGAAATTGTACAGACTTCTTTTGAAAAACATGAAGAAATTATTGACTTTAGAATAGAAAATAATGAAGAAGCACTTGAAAATCAAGAAAGTATAGAAGAATTTAATAAAGAACATGAAGAAATCAAAATTCAAGAATTAGAAAAAGGCTATGATTTAACACAAGAAACAAGATGGATAAATTTAAAAGGTGAAGAAAAAATAGAATTTAAAGGAAGAGCTATTGGTGGCTGTTTAGATTGTGTAAAAGCTTTTATAGGAACAAAATATGATAATGTAAAAAATTATATAAAAACATATAAAGAAGATGGAATTGTATGGTTTTTAGAAGCCTTTGAAATGAGTACACCAACTGTATACTTAACATTGTGGCAAATGAAAGAAGCAGGCTATTTTGAAAATTGTAATGGTATAATATTTGGAAGGCCATTATTTATCAGAGATGATTATGATATAGATTTTCACCAAACAGTAAAAGATGTTTTAGGAGATTTAAATATTCCGATTATTTGTGATGCAGATGTAGGACATGTTTCACCACAATTTGCTATGGTTAATGGTGCCATATTAGAAGTTACTTCTCAAGATGGAAAAGGAAGTGTTAAAACAATATTAAGATAGTAAACAACATTTAGGCAAAAATAAAAGCAACAAAAAGATAACTTAAAAATATAATAGTAATGGCACTTTTAAATAATGAAAACAAAGAACAACACAACAATCGATTTTTAATTAGAGAACTGTGATGTTTCTTTGAAAGACTAAATAGCTGTAAGGCTAAATTAAGAATATTTTCATAATAAAAATAAAAAGAAAGGAATGTGATTAAATGAAAGTATTATTAGTTAATGGAGGACCACATAAAGAAGGATGCACATATACAGCCTTAAAAGAAGTAGAAAAACAACTAAACAAACAAAATATAGAAACAGAGATTATATGGCTAGGTGTAAAACCAGTAGCAGGATGTATCGGATGTGGAAGTTGTAGAGATACAGGTAAATGTTTTATAGATGATAAAGTAAATGAATTTATTGAAAAAGCAAAGCAAGCAGATGGATTTGTATTTGGAACTCCAGTCCATTTTGCATCAGCAACAGGAGCAATTACATCATTTATGGATAGAGTATTTTATGCAGGAAAATCAGTATTTCAAAATAAATTAGGTGCTTGTATTGTAAGTTGTAGGAGAGGAGGTGCAACATCTACATTTGATCAATTAAATAAATATTTTACAATTAATAATATGCCAATTGTATCTTCACAATATTGGAATATGGTACATGGAAATACTCCAGAAGAGGTTATACAAGATGAAGAAGGTATGCAAACCATGAGAACTTTAGGAAATAATATGGCATGGTTATTAAATTGTATAGAACAAGGAAAAAAGGCTGGTATAGAATTGCCTAAGCA
>CAYVCM010000098.1:0-5846 GCA_964449925.1 uncultured Clostridium sp. | reverse complement strand
CAACAACTATGAAACATACATAAGAAGTATTTTAGGTTATCCTAGTGCATCAGAGATGCAAGAAAATCAAATGTACTTGAATGGGTATTATACAATGTCACAAGCAAGCCCTAAAAGCAACTTAGAAAGCTTTTACCCAGAAATATATAAAATTATATATCCAATGGTTAAAAAGGCTTGTGAAAGAAATATGAGAGTAAATACCAAAGAGGATATTGAAAAAATTACAGATGACATTTATATGGCAGTAGAAGATAATAATCAAATTGAGTTAAATATTCGTCTGGGAAATACAATGTCTGCCACAAATACTAATAAAACACAGAACAGAAATGAAATACATAAAGAAGAAATGCAAAAGAAAACTGCTGAAAACCAGTTATCAGAAAATCGAAATATGGAAATGCAAAATAAAAGAAGTCCAGTAAATAATTATTTACGAGATTTAATAAAGATATTATTAATTAGAGAATTTTCAAATAGACCTAATAGTCAAGTGCCACCACAATACAATTTACCAAGACCACCTCAAAATTCAACACCTCCACCAATGAGACCATCAATTATGCCTAGAAATTATCAGCCATTATATGATATTTATGAATATTAACTATATTTAAAAATTTGTAACATCATTTTATAAAATTGAATATAAAACAAAAAAATGTAAAAAATAAAAATAATAAACTTTGAAAGGTGGTAATAAAAATGAAAGTTAAAGATTGTATGTGTACAGAAGTTTGTTGTGTAAAACCAGAAACAACTGTATATGATGTTGCAAAGTTAATGCGTAAAAATCATGTAGGTTCTATACCAGTATGTGATAAAGACAATTGCTTATGTGGTATTGTTACAGACAGAGATATTACTTTAAGAAGTATTGCATGTGATAAAAATGCTAAAACTACACCTATTAGCGATATCATGTCAACAAATGTATGTACTTGTGACGAAAATGAAGAAATTGTAAATGCAGAAAATAAAATGGGAACAAACAAAGTAAGAAGATTGCCTGTTTGTAATACTAACAAAAAAGTAATAGGTATGTTAACATTAGGAGATATTGCACAAAATAGTGCAGATTTAGACGACAGAGAAATTTGCATTACATTTGAAGATATTTGTGATTGTGGTACACAAAAAAATGCAGAATAAACTATTACATTTATTATAAAGGTATTTATTTAAAGACAGATATTATAGTATCTGTCTTTATAAAGTATATAAAATTTTATGAATGAATATAATAAAAGTAATGATAGATGTATAAATAATCATACTAAAATATTTTCTGAATATACAGGAGGAGAAAGTATGACAAACATATCATATTGGACAAAGGTAATAAAAAACATAATATATGTTGTATTATGGATAATTGCCTTATATCTTGCATTAAAATTATCCATTTTCTATATGCCATTTTTAATTGCTTTTATTATATCTCTTGTTATAGAACCACTAATTAAATATATTATGCAAAAAACAAATTTAACAAGAAGGACGAGCTCTATAATAATTTTTATAATTGTATCTACTATTATACTAGGAGCATTAGCTTGGATAATTGTAACATTATTTTCAGAAGCTTCTGGCTTACTTCAAAAACTGAATGATTATGTTGATAAATTTTCCATTCAAGTAGAAGAAGTTTTACAACAATTTAATTTTGACAAAGTAAAATTGTCAGATGAAGTTTCAAATATTATTCAAGACTCAAGTGGAGACTTTATACAAACTATTTCTAATTGGATAAGAAACGCTTTGAATGGTTTAATAAATTTTATAACAAAAATTCCAGAAATTGCAATATGTGTAGGAATAGCTATTTTAGCTCTATATTTTATATGTGTAGACAAAATTTATATACTAGACCAGATTGAATATCATTTACCAAAAGCATGGGTAAAAAGATTAAGTACACATATAAAAGACTTAATTCAAACACTAGGAGGATATTTAAAAGCAGAAGCAACACTAATTTTAATATCATTTATTATTTCCTTAATAGGATTATATATTTTATCCTTTTTAAAATTTAATATTCAATATCCATTACTAATGGCATTATTTATTGGGTTTGTTGATGCTTTACCTATACTAGGGTCTGGTACAGTTATGATACCTTGGGCTGTTATATCTAGCTTGAATGGTGATTTATCTTTAGGAATTGCAATTATAACTTTGTATATTATTATGTCAGTTGTTAGACAATTTTTAGAACCAAAGTTAGTTAGTAAAAATATAGGAGTTCATCCAATATTTACTTTAATTGCAATGTATACTGGTTTTAAAGTAACAGGAATTATTGGATTGTTATTAGGACCAATTGTCTTAATTATAATAAAAAATATTTTTGCAAACTTAATTGACAAGGGTGTTTTTAAAACAATTTTTGAAAAAAAATAGTAATAGTGCGATATCAAAATTTTATAACTTAATTACAAATATTTATTGAAATTGCATTTATTTAATGATAAAATTATAAAAAAGGTGGAAGGAAATCAAACTTACTTATGAAAAATAAAAATGAGGAATACATTGATTTTGAAAGATTTAAAAGAAAAGCTCAAACAGAAGATAATTATTTTATTACTATATTTTATGATAGCCAGATAATGACAGTAAATCTTTCAGAATATAGAAAAACATTTTTTACATTTGGAAGAGATGAAGAAAATGATATTGTTATTAAATCAGAAGAAATTGATTTTGAACAAGGATATTTTGAAGTAACAGAATATGGTGTTTTAGTCGTTAATACAAGTAAAAATTATAATATGATTAGTAATAATAATAAACCATTTAATGATATTTACTTATCAGAAGGAGGATTTATAAAAATTATAAACTCTTCTTCTTCAAATATGTCTAAGTCAATTTTGTTCATCATGTCCATTGGACAAACATTAGATGAATGGAAAAGTTATCCATTACAACTAGGCAGTAATACATTAGGGAGTGGAGGAAATTGTGATGTAATATTACCTCCTAATGGAATTGCTAAAAAGCATGCTGTCATAACTAAAATAGGAAATAAAATATCTATTAAAGATGATAATAGTTTAAATGGAACATTTGTTAATGGTAATCAACTTTCTTCGCAAGAGGTTGTACTTAAAGATTTAGATGTTATTATTATTGGAAATTCTAAATTAATCTTACATAACCAAAAACTTTTTTATCAAATCTATAAAAGAGGGGTACAATTAGATGCAATTGACATAGTAAAGCGTGTTCGTATTAAATTTAAAGTAAAAGAAATTTCTTCACATGTAAGTATGCATATTAAACCATCTGAATTTGTGGCTTTTGTTGGTGGTTCTGGTGCTGGAAAATCTACTTTTATGAAATGCATTAGTGGTGTAGATAGGGCCACATCTGGAGTAGTTTTTCTTAATGGTGAAAATCTATATGAAAATTATGAAACATTAAAATACAATATAGGATATGTACCACAAGAAGATATTGTCTATTCTAATTTAACATTACACGATATGCTTAAATATACTGCAAAATTGAGAATGCCTGATAATTCAACAATAAAAGAACGAAATCAAAGAATCAAAGAAGTTCTGGAAATTGTACAATTAACTGAGTTTGAACATTCTTATATTAGACAATTAAGTGGAGGACAGAGGAAGAGAGCTAGTATTGCAGTAGAGTTAATTGCTGATCCTAATCTATTCTTTTTAGATGAACCAACTAGTGGACTTGATCCAGACACGGAACGAAGTGTTATGAAAACATTGCAAAAGATGTCAAAAATGGGTAAAACCATTATATTGGTTACACACAATACATTGAATTTACATCTTTGTGATAAGGTTGCATTTTTTGGAAGAGGAGGACATTTATGTTTCTATGGCAAGCCTCAAGAAGCATTAGATTTCTTTGGAGTAGACGATTTTGTTGATATTTATACATTATTAAATGATAATATGGAATACTGGTATGAAAAATTCACTAATATATATGGTAAAGAAACAGTTCGTAATACAGAAATAAAAAAGAGAAATAAAATTCCACATAAGAAAAAATCTTTTATTAAACAATTATTTATATTAATAAGACGCTATATCAAACTTATATCTAATGATGTTCAACAATTAATATTACTATTTGCACAAGCGCCAATTGTAGCTATATTATTAACAATTGTTGCAACAGAGGATATATATTCTAGTTATGATGACACAAAAGCAATTCTATTTTCTTTAGGTTGTGCATCTATATGGCTAGGGTTAATGAATTCTGTTCAAGAAATTTGTAAGGAAAAAGTTATATTGCAAAAGGAACATATGTCAGATTTAAAATTATCCACATACTTGCTATCAAAATTTATTGTGCAGGGTATACTTGCTTTTATACAAGCAACATTAATGGTATGGATCTTTCAAGAAATTGTTGGTGCGTCAGAAAATAGTATATTGATAGATTCTTATTGGGATATACAACTAATATGCTTTTTGTCTATATTATCTGCAGCAGCCTTGGGATTGTGTATTTCTGCAATTGTAAAAAATGCCAATATTGCTATGTCAATCATTCCGCTTATCCTAGTTCCACAATTATTATTTTCTGGAATGTTATTTGAATTAGATGGTATCGCAGATTTTATATCAAATTTTATATTATGTAGATGGTCAGTAGAAGGACTTGGAACAAGTGTTAATTTAAATGATTTAACACATATTGTACAAACCATAAATCCTTTGGCAGAGGTAGAAGCAGAAGATTACTTCACATTTACTTCTGAACATATGATACAGGTCATTGGAATTATAACAATAATGACACTGATTTTAATGTTGGCTAGTTATGTAGCATTAAGGAAAAATGTAAATAAAAATATGTAAGAGACCTAACTTTGTTTCTTATACAATAAAAAAGCTAAAAATAATAAGAACTCAAATTATTAAACAATTGGAGTTCTTATTTATTTTTAGCTTTTTTAAAAATCTTTGGTTTCGCTAATGTATGCTTTTCTTATTTGACATCTTTTAACTGTTTAAAACGGATAATAGAAATAATTATACTAATAAGTAATATAGTAATAATACATATTATCATGTTATTGATACCTGTATAAGGTAGAGAAGATGTAGTGGTGTTTTGTGTACTGTAAGTATTTGTTGATGATTGCGTATTTGTTGTTTCTTCATCTTCTTGTGTATTTTCATTAGTATTAGCTATCACATTATTATTTGTGTCATCATCATCAGATGAACTTACTTGATCATCGACCCATTCTTTGATAATTAAAATTTCTTCTTGCATTTCTTCTAGTGTGTCATCTGTTAATGAATTAATTTGAGAATTTAATTCTACTTTTAAAGTAGCTAAAATTATTGAATCTATATCTGTTACAGTATCTAGTAAATCAACATCTTCTCTCAAAGTGTCTTTTAATGTATCATCTACACTGTCTGCAGAACTTAAATCAGAGTAAGTTTTATCAACGACCTCTTTAAATTCATCTAAATTACCTAAACTTTCTTTATATTCATCTAGTAAATCTATTAACTCTTGTCTTTCACTTGCTGTTACTGCATGTACAGGATAAGCCAAAAATGAAAGCAAAAATACTAAAATAATAATCAAAAAAATATAAAACATCCTTTTTTTCAATATACACATTTTTTTAAATATCCTTTCTAAATAATTTATCATATGTTTTCTACTATCAAGTATACTATACGATGAAGAGTTCTGTCAATAAAAATATTACTAAAAAATTGCTTGGATATTTGATATTACGTTACAATTCACAGCTAATATGCTAGCTAAATGGAGGTATATTATTTTAGATTTCATAAATTCCTCGGCTCAATACAAATTTCAAG
>CAYVCM010000097.1:0-5875 GCA_964449925.1 uncultured Clostridium sp. | reverse complement strand
AAAAGATTATATTATGCAAGATGGAGATATTGTTTTATTTAAGTTTAATGTATAAAAGCAAAAAAAGTGTTAAAATAAGCATAAATAAAAAATAAATTTTTTTGTAATATAAATGTAATAAAAAAAAATTAAAAAATCTATTGACGAAAAAAAAAAAAAAGTATATTATATTTATAGTGTAAACAAAAGAGAGATAGTGTGTTTGTAAACTAGACTTGCAATTATTAAAAAAAAGTGCTATAATAATAGTTGTTTATAAAGTAAAAGAAAAATATACTATTGGAAGTAAGGAGAGATAATATGAAAAAATCAATTATTTTAAAAAGTTTTTTAGTAATTTTACTATGTGCTATGGTTCTATTTACAATAGTGACACCATCAGTATATGCAGCAACAGATGAAGATTTTGAGGATATTTTAAGTGATGATGATGATACAAATTCATCAAATACAAATTCATCAAACACAAACTCATCAAACACAAATTCATCAAATACGAATTCATCAAATACTAACACATCAAATACAAATACAAATTCATCAAATACAAATAGTAGTAATACAAATAGCAGTAATACAAATTCTTTACCAGATACAGGAATACAAGACTCTTTACCAACTGTATTATTAGTTGTTGTATTTGCAATTTCAGCAATCTATGCATATAAGAAAATTAAAGATTATAGAAATATTGATTAGTGAAAAAATAAAAATATATTAATAAAATTGAAGATGTTTATTCATCTTCAATTTTTGCTTTTATAATAATGCGGTTTCCATTAAAATTATTACAAGTAACTAAAGTTAATTCAAAAGAATCTGTAATTGTATCATATACAGGAGATAAATCATCAGATTTTACTTCATAATTTTTAACAACAGAGTATATATATTGATTATCATAATTATCATATATATATATTTTATCATCTATAATTAGATCTTTAATTTTACTAAAAAATTTATCATTATTATAATTATGTCCAGCAATACACAAATTAAAACTGTCAGAATTTGTGTAGGGGAAATCACCAAAAAATCTACAAGGAGAAGTTTCTAATAATTCATCTGTTAATTCGTTGTAAATTGTATAAGACAAATTGATTTTTGGGATTTCAATAATACCAATAATTGAATTTGGTTCAAGTTGAATAGAGGTATTAGTATTATAATTGGTATTATTAGAATATAATTTGGTAATACTATAATTATTAATTAATAAATTAGAAAAATCCTCTTTATGATTTAGAGAATTTTTATAGTATAAAAAAGCAGAAGAAATAATTACAATTGCGATGATAGAAAGAAAAAATTGAATATTAAATATTTTTTTGTGAGAGTGTTTTTTATAGGAAAATGTGTATTGATTATTAGAATTTTCTGTTTTATCAATATGCTTATTTAAATCAATATTAATAATTTGATTCATGCTAAATTCAATCCTTTCTTTAATAAAAAATAAAAATCTATTAAATAATATTATCTCCTAATGTAATAAAAATATGATGTACATAACATGTAAAAAAATGTATATATATTCTTTAAAAAGTATAAAGATTTATTTTACTAGAACAATGATTATTACAAAACATTGTATCACTAACTGTTAGATTGATTAAATGCAGAAAAAAATGATATATTTTACTATGGGATAGGAAAGGAGCGGAGATGTGGATATTAGATAGAATTAAAAATAAAAACTATATCATAACATTTGAAAGAATTTCAGAAGAGTGGTTAGAAATAAAAAAAAATACAATAAAACAATCTACATATTATAAGTATGCATATTGTATAGAGAAATATTTAAATAATCAAATTGGAAAGTTAAGAAAAAAAGAATTAGAGAAATATGATTATAATCAAATGACAACAGAATTAACGAAAGAATTATCCCCAAAATCAGTGAAAGAAATTTTAAATGTTTTAAAAGCTATATTGAAATATGCTAATCAAAAATATAATATGGATATAAATTTAGATTTAATTATTTCTCCAAAAGTTCGAAAAAAAGAAATTAAAGTATTATCAAAAAAAGAGGTGAATAGATTAGAAAAATATTGTTTAAAAGAAAATACTCTGAAAAGTTTAGGAATAATAATATGCTTAAATACAGGTTTAAGAATAGGAGAAATTTGTGCATTAAAATGGGGTGATATTGATTTAGAAAAAAAAATTATACATATACAAAAAACTTTGCAAAGAGTTTATACAGTAGAAAAAAAGACAGAGATTGTCATAGACAGTAGCAAAACAGAATCTTCTATAAGAATAATTCCTATGTCAGATAAGATTTATCATCTTTTTAAAGAAATATATATAAAACAAGATAAAGAGGCTTTTTTTTTTGACGGGGTCGAGAGAAGAATATATTGAACCAAGAAGTTATCAAAATATATATAAAAGGATATTAAAAAAAAGTAAAGTAAAAGAATATAATTTTCATATTTTAAGACATACTTTTGCTACAAATTGCATAAAGGTTGGAATGGATGCAAAGTCATTAAGTGAAATCTTAGGTCATTCTAGTGTTGATGTTACTTTAAATCGTTATGTACATTCTTCTTGTGAAATGAAGAAAAAATATTTAGAAAAACTTTAATGATTTTTATAAAATTGTGTTGACAAATAATAAAGAAAATATTACAATAGTTAGGTCACGAACTAAAAAGAGGTGTATGTATGAAAAACCATGAAATAGGAAAATATATTCAAATTGTTTCAAGACAATTAAAAAGAAATATGGATGAAACATTAAGCCCATATAATGTAACAGGTGTACAATCTATGGTCATAGGATATATTTATAAAAAATCTAAAGAAGGGGAGGTTTTTGCAAAAAATATAGAAGAAGAATTTGAGATGCGAAAAGCAACAGTTACAGGTATAATACAGTTGATGGAAACAAATGGATTTATTGTACGAAAAGCAAAACAAGAGGATAGTAGATTAAAAAGTATCGAATTGACATCAAAAGCGATAGAAATTGAAAGAGTGGTACAAAAACAAATCAGTATGGAAGAAAAAAGAATAGTTAATAATATGACTAAAGAAGAACAAAAAAAATTTTTAGACATGTTAAAAATTGCATCAAAAAACTTGGATAATGAGGCAAAACATTAAACAAAGAAATGTAACATGCTATATTCAAATTAGAACAAAATCACTAAAAATAAGGAAAGGAGAAAAAAATGATTAAGAAATTAGTAAGTTTTATTAAAGAATATAAAAGAGATACTATATTAACACCTATATTTGTAATATTAGAAGTTGTTATGGAGGTAATTATACCAATATTAATGGCCAATATTATAGATATTGGAATTCAAAATGGAGATGTTTCATATATCTTAGAAATGGGTGTTTTATTGATTGTTTCAGCTATATTATCATTAACATTTGGAATGTTATCAGGAAGATTTGCTGCAAGAGCATCATCAGGATATGCTAAAAATTTGAGAAAAGCGATGTTCCATAAGGTACAAGATTATTCTTTTGAAAATATCGATAAATTTTCAACATCTAGCCTAGTGACACGTATGACAACAGATGTTACAAATGTACAAATGGCATTCCAAATGATTATTAGGATTTTGGTAAGAGGACCAGTTATGATGATATTTGCTTTATTAATGGTTATGTCTATAAGTTTAAAATTATCTGCTATATTTTTTGTAGCAATTATTATATTAGGTATAATTTTATTTTATATAGCTATTAAAGCACATCCTAATTTTGAAAAAGTATTTAAAAAGTATGATAAGTTAAATCGTGTAGTACAAGAAAATGTATCTGCAATAAGAGTAGTAAAGGCTTATGTAAGAGAATCTTTTGAAGAGAAAAAATTTAAAGAAGTTAATGGCGAAGTATATGAAAACTTTAGAAAAGCAGAAAAAATTGTTGCGTGGAATAGTCCAGTAATGCAATTTACTATTTATACCTGTATTTTATTAATCTCATGGTTTGGAACACAATTAATTGTGGGAGGAGCCATGCAAACAGGACAATTATCAAGTATTATTACATATGCATTTCAAATTTTATCAAGCTTAATGATGATATCAATGGTATTTGTTATGGTTATTATGGCACAATCATCAGCAGAAAGAATTATTGAAGTAGTTGATGAAGAACCAACAATAAAAGATAAAGAAAATCCAGTAACAGAAGTGAAAGATGGTTCTATAAAATTTGAAAATGTATCTTTCAGATATAGTGATGAACAAAAAGAGGAAAAATATGCTCTAGAAAATATTAATTTAGATATTAAAGCAGGTGAAACCATTGGAATTATAGGAGGAACAGGAAGTTCAAAATCTACACTTGTTCAACTTATTCCAAGATTATATGATGTTACAAAAGGAAACATCAAAGTTGGAGGTATCAATGTTAAAGATTATGACATACATAGTTTAAGAGATGCCGTAGCAATGGTATTACAAAAAAATGTACTATTTTCTGGAACAATTGCAGAAAACTTAAGATGGGGAAATAAAGAAGCCGAACAAGAAGAATTAGAAGAAGCATGTAAGTTAGCACAAGCAGATAGTTTTATTAATGAATTTCCAAGTAAATATGAAACTGTATTAGATCAAGGTGGTACAAATGTTTCTGGAGGGCAAAAACAAAGAATTTGTATTGCAAGAGCAATGTTGAAGAAACCAAAGATATTAATATTAGATGATTCAACAAGTGCAGTAGATACAAAAACAGATGCTTTAATTAGAAAAGCATTTAGAGAAGATATCCCAGATACTACAAAAATTATTATTGCACAAAGAGTTTCTTCAGTAGAAGATGCTGATAAAATTATTGTGTTAAATGAAGGAAAAATAGATGGTATAGGAACTTCAGAAGAATTATTAAAAACAAATCAAATTTATAGAGAAGTTTATGAATCACAAACGAAAGGAGGAGAGGATGATGCCTAAAACAAAAGGAAAGAAAAGAAAAACAATAAGAAGATTATTAAAATATGTTGTAGAAGAATATAAATTGCAATTAGTAGTTGTTTGTATTAGTATTATCATTAGCGCTGTTGCAGGTGTTATTGGTACACAATTTATCAAATACTTAATTGATGATTATATTACACCATTGCTAGGAAGTGAATCTCCAGATTATACTAATCTATTAAATGCTATTATGTTTATGGCAGTGATTTACTTGGCTGGTGTGGTTTGTACATTTATCTATAATAGATTAATGGTTAATATATCACAAGGTGTGTTAAATAAAATTCGTAGTGAAATGTTTAATCATATGCAGACATTACCAATTCGATATTTCGATAGTAGAACACATGGTGATATTATGAGTACATATACAAATGATGTAGATACTTTAAGACAAATGTTAAGTCAAAGTATTCCACAAGTGATTTCAGCTTCTGTTACAATGATAGCGGTTTTAGCTGCTATGTTATATACAAATGTATATTTAACACTTGTTGTGTTAGCTATGGTAGCTTTAATGATAACAGTATCTAAATATTTAGGAGGTAACAGTTCTAAATACTTTGTAAAACAACAAGAAGATATTGGAGATGTAAACGGATATATTGAAGAAATGATGGAAGGACAAAAAGTTATTAAAGTATTTAATCATGAAGAAGAAGCAAGAAAAAGATTTGATGAGTTAAATGAGCAATTGTGTGATAGTATGACAAAAGCTAATGTATATGCAAATATCTTAATGCCATGTATTGCAAATATTGGAAATTTAGGATATGTATTAGTAGCTGTAATTGGTGGTATATTATCAGTTAATGGTATATTAACAATTGGAAGTATAGCAGCATTTTTACAATATGTAAAAGCATTTACAAATCCATTAAGTCAAGTTTCTCAACAAATGAACTCTATTGTTATGGCAT
>CAYVCM010000096.1:0-5924 GCA_964449925.1 uncultured Clostridium sp. | reverse complement strand
GCAGGAGAAACAGTAGTGTCTTATTTAGAAAATTTAGGAATTACAAAAATAGATTATTTAATAGGGACACATCCACATGAAGATCATATAGGTGGATTAGATGATGTTATAAATAATTTTGAAATAGGACAAATATATATGCCTCAAATAGAAACAACAACAAAAACATTTGAAGATGTTTTAGAAGCAATAGAAAATAAAAATTTAACAGTAACTTCACCTAGTAAAGGAGATGAAATCGAATTAAGCCAAGCAGTTGCAACATTTATGACAGAGCCAATATTTGATGAAGATAATTTGAATTTATCGTCATTAGTTATTCGATTAGAATTTGGAAATAATAGTTTCTTATTTATGGGAGATGCGGAAGAAGAAAATGAGGAATCTATTTCTTGGCCAAAAACAGATGTATTAAAGGTAGGACATCATGGTTCTAGTACTAGTAGTAGCGAAAGTTTTTTAGAGCAAGTACAACCACAATATGCTATTATTATGGCAGGAAAAGATAATTCTTATGGGCTACCAACTCAAGAAACGCTTAATAAGTTAAGTAGTATAGGAAGTCAAATTTATAGAACAGATGAAGATGGAACAATACAGCTTATTTCTGATGGTAATACAATAGAGATAAAAACAAATGTAGAGTAAATTGTAGATATAATTGATTTTGTGTTATTTTAAAATTGAACACTAAGTAAGCCTATGTAGGTATATCCTATTTTTAAATCATTCTCGGCTACCCGACATTCACATCTAACAAATTCTAACGATAAAATCGCAACAATACCCGGAAACAGGACCCTTTACGATTTTATCTTAAGAATTTGTAAGATTTTTTGGTCGCATTCGAATGATTTAAAAATAGGATATACCTACATAGGCTTACTTAGTGTTCAATTTTAAAATAACACAAAATCAATTTGCACTAAATGAATTGCAACCATATTAACTCTGAATAGTACAAACTTCAAACCATGTTTGTCTTTTTTGTGTCAAAAACCTTGACAGTTTACAATAATAAAGTTAAAATAGATATGGTAGGAAAAAATATATTTTACATAAACATATATATTTATTTCGAACATTGAAAATTAAATAAGAAAGAGGTGTATGATTATGACTATTGTAATCATTATCGCCGCTATCTTAATCTCACTTGCAATAGGATTTCTAGTAGGAATAGTATACAGAAAAAAGGTTGCAGAATCTAAAATTCAAGGAGCAGAGAACGAAGCAAAAAGATTAATTGATTTAGCAAAAAAAGAAGGGGAAAATCTAAGAAAAGAAGAGATTTTCAAAGCTAAAGAAGAAATTATGAATAATAGAAAAGAATTAGATCAAGAGATTAAAGAAAGAAGAGGCGAAGTACAAAAACAAGAAGCAAGACTTATTCAAAAAGAAGAAAACTTAGAAAAACGTGCAGAAAATTATGATAGAAAAGAGCAAGAATTAGAAACTGAAAGGCAAAATATTGAAAAACAAAAAGACGAATTAGAAGAATTACACGAACAAGAAATGGTCGAACTTCAAAAAATTGCATCTTTAAGCAAAGAAGAAGCAAAACAAAGATTATTAACAGAAATGGACAAAGAGATTACAGCAGAAAAAGCAGCACTAATAAGAGAAAAAGATCAAAAAGCAAAAGAAGATGCAAACAAAAATGCAAAAGAAATTTTATGTTATGCAGTACAAAAATGTGCAGCAGATCATTCACAAGAAACAACTGTATCAATTGTACCACTTCCTAATGATGATATGAAAGGAAGAATTATTGGTAGAGAAGGTAGAAACATAAAAGCATTAGAAACATTAACAGGAATTGATTTAATAATCGATGATACACCAGAAGCTGTCGTATTGTCAGGGTTTGATCCTTTAAGAAGAGAAGTTGCAAGAATTGCATTAGAAAAATTAATAGATGATGGAAGAATTCATCCAGCTAAGATTGAAGAAATGGTAGAAAAAGCAAAAGAAGAACTAGATGCAACTATAAAAGAAGAAGGAGAAAGAGCTGTATTAGAAACAGGCGTTATTGGATTACATCCAGACCTTGTAAAATTGATTGGAAAATTAAAATATAGAACAAGTTATGGGCAAAATGTTTTAAATCATTCAATAGAAGTTTCAAATTTAGCTAGAATCATGGCAGAAGAACTAGGACTAGATGCAAAGCGTGCTAGAAGAGCTGGTTTATTACATGATATTGGAAAAGCATTAGATCATGATATGGAGGGAACACATGTAGAAATAGGAGTAGAAGTATTAAAGAAATATAAAGAAAACCCATTAGTAATTAATGCAGTAGAAGCACATCATGGTGATGTTGAACCAAAAACATTAGAAGCACTTTTAGTACAAGCAGCAGATGCTATATCAGCATCAAGACCTGGAGCTAGAAGAGAAACATTAGAAGCATATATCAAAAGATTACAAAATCTTGAAGAAATTGCAGATTCATTTGATGGTGTTGAAAAATCTTTTGCTATACAAGCTGGTCGTGAAATTAGAGTAATGGTAAAACCAGAAAAAATTTCAGATGACAAGATGACCATTTTAGCTAGAGATGTTGCTAAAAAAATCGAAGGTGAAATGGACTATCCAGGACAAATTAAGGTTAATGTTATAAGAGAAACAAGAACAGTTGATTATGCAAAATAGTAATACAAATAAAAACTCAGTTAAAAGCTGAGTTTTATTTTTTATTGCCTAGAAAACAATATTAACCATGAACTGTAACAATTATATATAAAAGATTAAGTTTTTAAAAAGCTATTACTTGCGAAACAAAAGAAAATATAGTATTATATGAATGTATATTAATAATAGAAAGAAGGAATGAGTTTGAAAATCTTAGCAGTAGGAGACATAATTGGAGAAACAGGAATCAAAGAATTAAAAAGCAAATTGAAAAAAATTAGAGAAGCAGAAAACATTGATTTTGTTATTGTAAATGGAGAAAATTCAGCAGAAGGAATGGGAATTACCGAAAAAAATTTCAATGATATTATCTCTCAAAATGTAGATGTGGTAACAATGGGAAATCATACATGGGGAAAAAAGGATATATTTAAATTTATAAATCATCCAAAATTGATTAGGCCAGCAAATTATTCAAAAGGTGTAGTTGGTAAGGGATATGGTATATATGAATGTAAAAATAAAAAAATAGCAGTTATTAATCTAATTGGAAGAGTATATATGAATGTATTATCAGAAAATCCATTTTCAATAGCAAAAAATATTATAAGTAAAATACAAGATAATGTTGATATTATTATTGTTGATTTTCATGCAGAAGCAACAGGAGAAAAAATAACACTGGGATATTATCTAGATGGTATGGTTACAGCTATTTTTGGAACACATACACATGTACAAACAGCAGATGAAAAAATATTACCAAAAGGAACAGCTTACATTAGTGATATAGGAATGACCGGTGCAAAAAATTCAGCACTTGGAATGGATATTTCTGTTGCAATAAAGCGATTTGAAACATCATTACCAGAGAGATATAAAGTAGCATCAGGAGAAGGCATGCTAAATGGTGTTATATATGATATAGATGAAAAAACAGATAAAGTGAAAACAATAAAAAGAATTAACTTATAATATAATCATGAAAAAAGCTAAAAAATAAAATGTCGAATAAGTAGATTTATTGCGATGAAAACCTATAAATTTTTATAAAAATCACTTTACACATATTTCCAAATAATGTAAAATACAAAATGTAAAAGTTGCAACAAAAAATAAAAATTATAGGAGGCAAAAGAAAATGGAAGTTTTAAAAATTTCATCAAAATCAAATCCTAATTCAGTAGCTGGAGCAATTGCTGGATTAGTAAAAGAATCAAATAAGGCAGAAATGCAAGCAATCGGAGCAGGAGCATTAAATCAAGCGGTAAAAGCAGTTGCAATAGCAAGAGGCTTTGTAGCACCATCAGGTGTAGATTTAGTTTGTATACCTGCATTTGCAGAAGTAGAGGTAGAAGGAGAAGACAGAACAGGTATCAAATTAATAGTGGAATCAAGAGGATAAAGATAAATAATTATTAAATAAGTCAATGAGGATGGAGGATTTTCAAAATCTCTGTTCTCATTTTTATTGTATAGGAAACAATTATATTTATAACAAAATTATTCATATAGAAATATTTCCTTGAAAAATTAATCTAGAAAGACTTTGCTTAATCCCTAAAATTAATACTTGACAATTAAAAAATAATATGAAAAAATACAAAAGATAAAATCAAATTAGAAAAAATATAAGGAGGAGTAAAAATGGAAAAAAATAGAGGATTTGAAATTGCAAAAGGATTTGAAGACAAACAAATAAATATACCAGTAAGAAAAACAAAATATAGTGCAGGATATGATATAGAAGCAGCAGAAGATACAGTAATACCTAGTTTTAAAAAAGGAACAAATCCAACATTAATAAAAACTGGATTAAAAGCATATATGCAAGATGATGAAGTATTACTATTATATAACCGTAGTTCCAATCCAAAAAAGAAAGGATTAATAGTGGCAAATAGTGTAGGTGTTGTAGATAAAGATTATTATGGAAATCCTGATAATGATGGGCATATTATGTTTGCATTTTATAATATCAAAGAAGAAGATATAGTTATAAAAAAAGGAGAGGCGATAGGACAAGCAATTTTTCAAAAGTATCTAATAACAGATGATGATACAGCACAAGGAGAAAGAGTAGGAGGATTTGGTTCAACAACAAAATAAAAAACATAAAATTAAAAATAAAAAAAGAGTGTGTTAGCGAAATCAAAGATTTAGACGCACATATGTGCAAAATTGTTTTGCAATTATTGCACGAATATAGGATCCTTAACCTTGTTGTATGCGGAAAAATCTTATATGGGGTCAATATAAAAGTCGATTTTTCCTATACAATAAAAAAAATTATCCTTAGAAATATAAGGGATACACGGAAAATATACATAAAAAATAACGGTAGTGGCTTTGACTTTTACCGTTTTTTGTTGTATAATGGATATGGTTAAAAAATCCAATAAAGTTATAAAAAGGTATTGACATAACTTTATTATATTTTTTCTGCCAAATAAATAAAAATGCTGAAAGGAGTTGACTTACATGTTCAATGTAGGAGACAAAATTGTATACCCAATGCACGGGGCAGGAACAATAGATGCAATAGAAGAAAAAGATGTATTAGGACAAAAACAATCTTATTATATCTTAAGAATGCCAGGTGAGGTTAAAGTAATGATACCGACCGCAAAAGCAGAAGAAGTAGGGGTTAGAAACATAATTAACAAAGAATCAGCAGATAAAGTATTTGGAATTTTAGAACAAGACGAAACAGCTATGGATAAAAATTGGAATAAGCGTTACAGAGATAACATGGAAAAAATGAAAAGTGGAGACATATATGAAATAGCGGATGTCGTTAGAAATTTGAGTTTTAAGCAAAAAGAAAAAGGACTTTCAACAGGAGAAAAAAAGATGCTAAATAATGCAAAACAAATCTTAGTTAGTGAATTAGTCTTAGCAGAGCATGCAACACAAGAAGAAGTTGAGCAATTAGTAGAAAATAAAATTAACACATCATTTATGATGTTTAGAGCAGATGATGTTTCAACAGAAAGTGTAGTAAATAAATTTATACCTTTTGAAGGAACAGAAACTACAGAAGGAACTGGAACAGATAATAATTAAAAATATGTATAAGAGGCCTAACGATATGGGCTTCTTATAATATATGTTAATAAAAAAAATATCAGACAAAAAAATATCAGAAATGTATTGACAAAAATGAAAACAAATATTATAATATCTATTGTCGTCAAGATATACCAGTTTATATATGCAGATGTGGCGGAACTGGTAGACGCACAGGACTTAAAATCCTGCGGTTGAATAAACCGTGCCGGTTCGAT
>CAYVCM010000095.1:0-5938 GCA_964449925.1 uncultured Clostridium sp. | reverse complement strand
GAAGGAGTGTTGGATTATTTGGACAAGGTTCTACATCATATACAACTATTAAAAACTTAGAGATTTCAGGAGAAATAATAGGAGCTGGTCATACAGGAGGAATTATTGGAGTATATGCTAAATCCATAGAAAATTGTATTAATCATGCAAATGTTACAGGATATAATATGGTAGGAGGTATTATAGGAAATTATTGTCTAAATATAAGTTCTTGTCAAAATGATGGAAACATTAATATTACGGGGTCAAGTTGGGGTTATGCTGGAGCAGGTGGAATTGTAGGAAATCCAGGTTCAAATTCGATGACAGTAAATAATTGTATAAACGAAGGAGAAATTACAGGAGAAATATCATATTTAGGTGGAATAGTTGGAACAGTTAGTGGTAGTAGTAATATAAGTATAATTATTAGCAATTGTTACAACACAAATAAAAGTGGTAATGCAGGAATATTAGGAAGAGCACAAAATCGGAGAAATAATTATCACAAATTGCTACAACATAGGAGAATGCACTAATGGAATTGTAGGAGTTTATGGTGGTGCAGCGAATGATTCTATATTAAATTTAACAATTCAAAATAGTTATAACCTAGGAACTGCAAGTAATGCAGGAATTGTTGGAAGTATAGGTACTGTTTGTGCTGAAATCACATTAAATCTTAATAATTGTTATACTGCTGGAAAAAGTGACAAAGCAATTATAGGAGCAGTAAGTTATAGTAGTAGTACAGTAACAACAATAAATATACAAAATACATATTATGATGAAACAAAAGCAACAAGTATAGGAGCTATATCAGATGGAATTACAACAATGCAGATACAAAATAACAATGAATTTGTAGAATTATTAAATGCAAATATAGAAGATAATACAACATGGAAAACATGGATATTAGGAGATGATGGATATCCTACATTATCTATGTAGTAAATCTATGTAATAATTAAAAAAATATAATTATCCCCCAGTATAACTGAATAACTGAGGGATAATTTTAAATTTATGAACAAATCGAAAAGCCTTAAAAATCGTTCTAATTTTATTTTATTTCTTTGGCTTTTCGTGAATTTGTTCTGCATCAATTTTATGTTAGTGAAATTGTGTACAATTACTGGAGCGAAGCGACTTTTATATAATAGGAAGTATCAATTTCCTATTATATAAAAAAATTTTCTTAGAGTCAGTAACTCTAGGAAAGTTTTTCAATAAAAATAATATCAATAAAAAGTAGTATTGTCAATAAGAATAGATGAATTTCTTAAGATAGTTTTTTTACCCAAAACAAAAAAAGAAAAATAAAGGAAAATGATAAAAACCTTTATTTTTAAAGCTTTTTCCGTTTTTGATTTTCCTAGAGTTACTGACTAAACGAAAAAACGGAGGAATAAACATATGAAAACAAAAGATATAATAAAAAACAAAGGAATTACACTAATAGCATTAGTAATAACAATTATTGTTTTACTAATACTAGCAGGAGTAACAATTTCAACACTAACAGGAGACAATGGAATAATAACAAGAGCAAGTCAAGCAGCAGAAGAAACAGAAATAGCCAATGAAAAAGACATAATAGCAAGAGCAATATTAGAAGCAATGGCAAAAGACGAATATGGTAATTTAGAAGAAGATGGATTTCAAGATGCATTAGACAGTCAAGCAGGAGGGAGATATGCAATAGCAACAGATATAGGAGACGAATTTGAAGTTGCATTTACTGATAGTAATAGATATTACATAGTAGATAAAGATGGAAACATTATACAAATGGAAGCAGTAGAAGATGACAACCCAGGGGATATAACAGTTGGAATAAATGGAGAAGAGTTAGATGGAAGTGAAGAAAAGCCATATGAGATATGGTGTATAGAAGATTTAGTAGCATTTTCAAATATGGTAAATGGAAGTGGAATAAAATTAGAAAATGGAGAAGCAGTACAAATAACATCGCCAAATAATTTTAGTGGAAAATATGTTGTTGTAAAAACAAACTTAAATTTCAAATCTACACTATCATACCAAGATAGCGAAAGAACAGACTTTGGAGATATAAATGGAGATGAAAGTGATGGGAATACATTAATGAATGAAATGACAACAGGAACAGGATTTAAACCAATAGGAGTAAGTTCAAATTTTTCAGGCAATTTTGATGGTGGTGGTTATACTATTTCCAATATGTATATTGCAAATAATAGTTTATCATATATTGGATTATTTGGAAGTGTAAGTAATGGAACAGTAAAGAATTGTACAGTAAGTGGTAGTATTACAAGAACAGGAACAAGTTCAGTTTATTTAGGTGGAATTGCTGGATATATATCAACAAGTACAATAGAAAATTGTGAGAGCAATATAAGTATAAAAGTAGAAGATACTACTTATTGCTATATAGGTGGTGTTATAGGATATGGATATGCAAGTGGCTATTCAGGTACTAGAATAGTTAACTGTAAAAATAATGGAAGTATAGAGGTTAATGATAATACAGATTCAAGTTCAGGTAGATTACATATAGGAGGAATTATTGGATTTAAAGACTATTGTTTAATTAAATCATGTAGTAATACTGCCAACATAAATATACAAGATACAATATCTACTGGTGCATATATAGGTGGTATTGTTGGGGATGCAGATGGATATGATTGTATTATTGATGCATATAATGAAGGTAATATTACTTACATAGGCACATGTAATGGTACAGGAGCTAGTACAGGATTATGTTTAGGAGGAATTTCTGGGTATTATCTTTATGGGTTTACTTGTAATATGTATAATGCAGGAACAATTACCGTAGAAAATACAGGAGCTATAACAAAAGTTGGAGGTATTGGAGGAATACATAATGGAGCTCGTGTTACATGTAGTTATAATATAGGGGAAATAAATGTAACATCAACATCTTCGACCATACAGGTAGGAGGAATATTAGGATGTGCTTATTATGCAACAAATATAGAATACAATTATAGTATTGGTTCTATTAATTGCTCTAATGGAAATGTAGGAGCTATTGCAGGACAGAGATATATATCAGGTTCAGTTATAGACAACAATTATTATTTAGAAAGTGTAGCAGATGTTGCTATATCTGGTACTAGTAATGGGAATGATACAGTAACAAAGTTAACTAGTATTACAGGTACGGAAATGGCAGAAGTGTTAAATAGTGGTATAGCCACGGCACAAGAATTAATGAATATAGCTTCTAGTGAGATTATAGAAAAAACATGGAAAGTATATTCTGGGCAAAATAACGGATATCCAATATTAGAATAAACAATAATAATATACCTCCACACATTGCTACTATATTGACTCTGAACTGTAACTTAAAATACCATAATTTAAAAGAATAGCAAGAAAATTTCTTGCTATTTTTAGTTGCGTATAGTACAATAAAAAAGAATAAATTTATAAAAGATAAAGATTATCTAAAAGAAGGAAGTGGTAGAAAATGAAAAAATTACCATATGGAATAAGTGATTATGAGAGATTAGTAGAAAATGATTATGATTATATAGATAAGACAATGTATATAGAAAAAATGGAAAATTTAGCAGAACCATATATTATGTTTTTACGCCCTAGAAAATTCGGAAAAACATTATTTACAAGCACATTAGAAAATTATTATGACT
Source organism: uncultured Clostridium sp. (assembly GCA_964449925.1). Lineage (GTDB taxonomy): Bacteria > Bacillota > Clostridia > TANB77 > CAG-508 > CAG-269. Next base: position 2,285 of record CAYVCM010000095.1, on the reverse strand, counting down.
TAAAAAAAGCAAACAAATTCGAAAAGCTATATGGAAATACATATATTGGAAAAAATCCAACAAAGTTAAAAAATAGTTATCATATATTAAAATTTAATTTTTCGGGAATAGATACAACAAATGAAGAAACTACGATGAAAGGTTTCAAAGAAAAAGTATCAACATCAATAGAAGGATTTATAAATAAATATGAACTTGATTTTTATATTAATCCAGAGTTAACAGCTGAAGGATTGCTAAATAGTCTTATTGAAGCATTTAAAATACAAAAACACGAAGAAAAAATTTATGTAATTATAGATGAATATGACCATTTTGCAAATGAATTGTTAGGATTTAATACAAGCCAATTTAAGAATCTGGTATCAAAAAATGGAAAAGTGAGAAAGTGGTATGAAATATTAAAAGAGGGAACAGAAAGTGTAATAGATAGAATATTTATAACAGGAGTAGCACCAATTACATTAGACAGTTTAACATCAGGTTTTAATATTAGTATGGACATAACACAAGACGAAAGATTTAACGAAATGATGGGATTTACAGAGCAAGAATTAAGAATACTAATGAAAGAACAAAATATAGAAGAAGAAAAACAAAAAGAATTAATACCAATCATGAGAGAAAATTATGATGGATATAGATTTTCATCACATGGAAAAGAAAAAATATATAATTCTAATATGTGCTTATATTTTTTAAATAGCTACACAGGATTAGGAAGAATACCAGAACAACTAATAGATATGAATATAGCAAGTGATTATACAAAATTAGGAAGAATGTTAGATTTATGCAAAGGAGAAGAAAGAGAAAAGGTAATAGAAAAAACAGTATCAGGAGAAGGGATAATAAGTGAAATAAGGCAGAAATTTAACCCAGCAATAGGATTTACACAAATGGATTTAGTATCAATGCTATTTTATTTAGGCTATTTAACAATAGAAGGAGAAGAAGTAGGATATCCAAGATTAAGTATACCAAATAATGTAATGAAAGAAATATATTCAGAATATTTTCTAAAAATATTAAAAGAAGAAATTAATGTAGAAATAAATGACGATTATACAGAAATAACAAGAGAAATAGCAATAGAAGGAAAAATAGATAAAATAGTAGAAATGTTAGGAAAATATTTAAAGAATTTATCAAACAGAGATTACCAAAGATTTGATGAAAAATATGTAAAACTAATCTTTTTCTGTATAGCAATGAACTTAAAAATATTTAGACTAAAATCAGAAATGGAAGTACAAAGGAAATATCCAGACATATTGTTGATACCAAAAGACCAAAGTAAAGAGTACAAAGGTGTTATGATAGAATTCAAATATTTAAAGAGAGAAGAATCAGGAAAATTAAAAGAAAAGCAAGAAGAAGCAAGAAAGCAAATAAAAGAATATGGAGAGATCGAAGAGATAAAAGAGTTAAAAAATATACATAAATATACAGTTGTGGCAGTAAATGATGAAATCTATGTAGAAGAAATAAAATAATGACACAAAAATTTCCTAGAGTTTCATACTCTAGGAATTAAAACTAAAATTATAATAGCAATAAAATACAGTAAAGTCAATAGATTGAAGATAAAAAAATATAAAAATAAAATTGAAAATAAAATTAAAAATTAAAAAGCAGAAATAACTTGTGAATCAGAAAGATCAAGTTGTTTCTGCTTTTTAATTTTTTCTTAGAGTATGAAACTCTAGGAAAATGAATAATAATAGCAAAAGGCTAAATATGAAAAGGTATAAAGAAAAAGTATTAGAATAAAGATATCAAAAACAAAAATATTATAAACAAAAGAAAATTAAGAAGAGAGGTATGAATTATGATAAAAGAACATAGAAAAAAAATAAAAAATAGTATAAAGAAAGTTCAAATAATAAACTTAGTAAAAGAATGTACAAAAAAAGAAAAAGGCAAAAGCACAATTTGTAATAAATCATTTTATAATTTACAACCACAAACAGGTATTACATTAATAGCTCTAGTAATTACTATTATAATATTACTAATTCTAGCAGGAATAACAATAAGTGCCATAACAGGAGAGAATGGGCTTATTAATAGTGTAGGAGTTGCCAAAGAAGAAACAGAAATTGCAAATGAAAGAGAAATTGTAGAAAAAGCAACAGTACAGGCAATGGGAAATAATAAATATGGTAATTTAGAAGAAAGTGAATTACAAGAACAACTAGATAAAGAAACAGGAGAAGGAAAAACAGAGGCAACAGATATTGGAGATGAATTTGAAGTTGTATTTGTAGAAAGTAACAGATATT
>CAYVCM010000094.1:0-5958 GCA_964449925.1 uncultured Clostridium sp. | reverse complement strand
ATCTTCACTTGATACATATACTGTTAAAATTGTATTTTCATCATTAATTCCACTATCTGCATTACTTTTTGCTGTATCTATTAAATAATCATATAATTTTGCCATTTCTTGTTGTCTAAAATATCCTACATGTTCTGCTAAAAGAGCTTCATTTGTTGGATTATATGATGAAAAATTAGTATAATCTCCTGAACTTGTACTTGTTGTATACCATGCCCAAGCTTCTTTTCCATATACATCATATTTACCATTATCTTCATCCCCATTTGTAAAATACCATATGGCAGCTTGTTGTACAGCTTCAATTTCGTCATCTGTTAAATAATATTCTTCACCTAATTCTTGATTAACTACTGCATTTGCTCCTGATGCTTCTAATAAAGCTTCTCTTTCTGATTCTGTTGATACTCCTGGTACATAAAGAAGGTCAGCTAATGCTAATAAATTATCATATTGTCCACCATTTACAAGATCATATAATACTTGGTTTTGATTAGCCATTGCTTCTTGTTCTGTCTTCATATTATAGCTTATGTCATAAGTATCTTTATCTCCTGCATTAATAAATGCACCTGTGTTTACATCTATACAATAAGCACTTACTTCTGTTGGATCATTTGTATTTTCTCCACTATATTTCACTATTTTCCAAATAATTTGTGATTCGCTGTCTGAATCTCCCATTGCATATCCCATATCTGTTGTTGTTCTGATTTCTGCTATTCCAAAGTACAATGGTGTACTCAATTCAGCTGATTCTACGACATTTGGTATTATAGCTAAACAAACCATTAAAGTGATTGCTGTAACTACTATAAAACTTATTATTGCTTTTTTCAGATTCATAAATATCTCTCCTTATTTAACCTTAATCCTACTTATATTTTACACATTATTTTTATTTAGTCAATATCTTTTTTTCCGTTTTTTTAGTGTAATATATTCTTTAGATTTTTTCTTTAGGGCTATAAGTCTTTTATTTATCTCTCAAAAAATTAAATTCCCTTAACAATTATATTACATTTTCAAGAAAAATTCAAGTATTTATGTAAATTATGTCCGCTTTTACCACATTCCGTACACTCTCATCTTCAACCATCAAAAAATATTGATTGTGGATTACATTATGAAGTCATATTTCAAAATATAATTTCATACCATTATTTAGAGGTATGTTATATGAAACTATTCAATTTTTTTTACAAAACAATTTTATTATTTAGTCTCCTTATCTTTATTCAGACTTATGTTTTTGCAGATGACTTATCCCCGTCAGATGATATTATAGATATGTCAGAAATTTTAAATGATATGGAAAGCATTGAAACCAGTAGTGATACTATACAAACACCTACCATAAATTCTAGAGCTTATGTAGTAATTGATAGAAACTCAAATACAATTCTTATTGGAAAAAATGAAAATCAAAAGAAAAAAATGGCATCTACTACAAAAATTATGACTGCGATTATTGTAATCGAAAATGTAGATTTAACAGATACTGTTGAAATATCTCAAAAAGCTGCTAGTACAGGTGGTTCTAGACTTGGTTTAGAAACTGGTGATAAAATAACTGTTTATGATTTGTTATATGGTCTTATGATGCGCTCTGGCAATGATGCTGCTGTTGCTTTAGCTGAATATGTAGCAGGCTCTATTACAGATTTTGCTATTTTAATGAATGAAAAAGCTGAAAGTTTAGGACTTACAAGTACACATTTTGTAACACCACATGGATTAGATGAAGATGAACATTATACAACTGCTTATGAATTAGCTTTACTTTCTAATTATGCAATGGATAATGAAATTTTTGCAAAAATTGTTGGTACAACAAACTATACAATTACTATTAATGGATACCCAAAATCACTTACTAATACAAATGAATTGCTTGGGGCATTAAATGGTGTTTACGGTATAAAAACTGGATTTACAAATGGAGCTAATCGTTGTTTAGTTACTTGTTGTAAAAGAGGAGAAATGGATATTATTTGTGTTGTTCTTGGAGCAGATACAAAAAAATATAGAACAACTGATAGTATAAAACTTATTGAATATGCTTTTAGTAATTTTACATATGTAAATATTGAAGAAATTATTTCTAATGATTTTGAAACATGGAAAAAAGAAAATTTAAACACAATACAGATTATAAAAGGAACTTCTAACTATTTGGAATTAACTTATGAAAAAGTACAATATCCTGTTATTCCTATTAGAAATGATCTAATAGATAAACTTGATACATCTTTTTATTACTCTTCTACATTAGAATCACCTATTAATATAGGAACTCCTATTGGTAGTCTTTTATTAAGTTTAGAAAATCAGGTGATTTATTCTGGTAATATAATAAGTAATTCTTATATTTCTAAAAAGAATATTTCAAATTATTTATTTGAGTTTTGCCAAGAAATTTCAACTGCTTTTAACAATGTGCTTTATGAGTAAGTAGAAAAGTATTACTTTCTTATGTAATAAAAAATAGAGAAAATTCACTTTCTCTATTTTTTTATTTTACACTTTCTTTTATGTAATCTACTACATCACCTACTGTTACAACTTTTTCTGCATCACTATCTGGGATTTCTATATCAAATTCTTCTTCTAGAGCCATAACTAATTCTACTATATCTAATGAATCAGCTCCTAAATCATCTATAAAAGATGCTTCTGTTGTAACTGCACTTTCTGCCACTCCTAGTTGCTCTACTATTATCCCTTTTACTTTCTCTAAAACTTCTTCTGAACTCATCTTTCGAGTTCACCTCCTCTCAAGTTTGCAAATCATTTATATTTTTGATATTTTGCTTTACTGTTTCATTTATATTATATGTTTGTGTATTTGTCAAGTAAATTTTGTAAATATTTTGCTTTTTGTACAACTAGGTCAGAAAATAATGATTTTGGGAACGGAGCAAGTGTCTGATTGGGTGTCTCATTGGGGACGTTTCTTTTTGAGACATTTTTGAACGATTTGACCCGTCCCTATCGTTCAAAAATGTCTCAAAAAGAAACGTCCCCAATGAGACACCCAATCAGACACTTGCCCCGTCTCCAAAATCATCGTTGGAATTCTTCTATCATTTTATCTACTGCTTTGTTTTCAACAAATTTTTCTGCTTGTATAATTGTATATTCAAACAATAAAGCATCACTACTACCATGAGCTTTTACTACAGGTTTTTTAACTCCTAAAAATAATGCTCCACCATAAGATTTATAATCCATTACTTTCATAAATCTTTTTAGGGCTGGTAATGAAGGAAGTGCTAAAATTTTTGAAAGTACATTTTTCGTAAAACTCTCTGTTAAACTAGTTTTTACAAATTTTCCTAATCCTTCTGTTGTTTTTAAAAATACATTTCCAGTAAATCCATCAGTTACAATAGCATCTATTTTGCCAGAAAATGCATCTCTTCCTTCTACATTTCCTACAAAATTGATATTTAATTCTTTTGCTTTTTCTTTTAATAGATTATAACTTTCTTTTGTTAAATCATTTCCTTTTGTTTCTTCTGTTCCTATATTCAATAATCCAATTGCTGGATCTTTTATACCATATGTATTTCTTAAATAAATGCTAGACATTTGGGCAAATTGCAATAAATTAATTGGCTTACAATTAGTATTTGAACCTGCATCTATTAATAATAGTTGACTTTTATATGCTGGTAATATTCCTGCTAATGCAGGTCTGTCAATTCCTTTAATTCTTCCAACAATTAATGTTGCTCCTGTTAATAATGCTCCTGAATTTCCTGCTGAAATGAAAACATCACCTTCATCTTTTTTTAGCATATTAAACCCTACAACCATTGATGAGTCTTTTTTATGTTTTATTGCAACTGTTGGTGTATCACACATTTCAATTGTTTCTGTTGCATTATGTATTTTTAATCTGTCTGATATTTCTTCCATTTCTTTACCATAGAATTCTTTTATTTTACTTCTTATTACTTCTTCTTTACCTACTAAAACAACTTCTGCTTTTACCTTATTAATTGCATTTACTGTTCCTCTTATATTTGCATCTGGTGCGTTGTCTCCACCCATGGCATCTAGTATGATTTTCATTGTTAGTATCATCCTTTCTTATGTCTAGAATATGGTTTTTTTACTATTTTATTTTTGACATATTTATTTTATTATTATTTTAGAAAAATTACAAGTATCTTGATTAATATTTATAAGATTTTTGCTTACTATCTGTTACACTGTAAGATGATTTTTTAATCCACAAAAACACAAATTTTACCCAGTCACATAAAAAAGCATGTGACTGGGTTGGATTTAGAGAAGAGATTTGAGTTCTTCTACGAACTTTCTTTGGAGCCTTATATACTCTTGTGTTTGCTCTCTGTCGAGTTCGTCAAATCGTCTCTCATACTCCTTGCGGATTTTTTTTGGATTTTTGGCTGTTTCCAAAGCCCTCTTTTCTTCGTTTTTTAAGTCCAACCATTTTTGATAATGGCGGTCTCTTAGTTTTTGTCCTTCCATTTCGTTTCTCTTCCGCAACTCTTGAATATCCATTTTTGCAACCTCCTTTTAGTTTGTAGACTCTATTATAACATAAATTTAGCTATTTTTAAAGTATTTTACACTTTTTTTATGAATAACTTGTGATAAGATGACCCTATGAAATTAACTTATGAAAAGTTCACCCATGATATAATGGAGGTATGAGAACTGTTATGAATGAAAAAGAAGTAGAAATTTATAACTTCTACTTCTTTTTTATTCTATTCTTATGCTATTATATCAGCAACAACTCCTGAACCAACTGTTCTACCACCTTCACGAATAGCAAATCTTAATCCTTTTTCGATAGCGATAGGTGTAATTAATTCGATTGTCATTGATACATTATCACCTGGCATAACCATTTCTGTTCCAGCAGGTAATTCAATAACACCTGTAACATCTGTTGTTCTGAAATAGAATTGTGGTCTATATCCATTGAAGAATGGTGTATGTCTTCCACCTTCTTCTTTTGTTAAAACATATACTTCTGCTGTGAATTTTGTATGTGGATTGATTGTTCCTGGTTTACAAAGAACTTGACCTCTTTCGATATCTTTTCTATCAATTCCTCTTAATAATGCTCCGATATTATCACCAGCTTCTGCTTGGTCTAATAATTTTCTGAACATTTCAACACCTGTAACAACTGTTTTTCTTCTTTCAGTTGTAAGACCGATGATTTCAACTTCGTCTTGTAATTTAACTGTTCCTCTTTCTACTCTACCTGTTGCAACAGTTCCTCTACCAGTAATTGTGAATACATCTTCAACTGGCATTAAGAATGGTTGGTCAACTGGTCTTTCTGGTGTTGGGATATAACTATCAACTGCATCCATTAATTCTTTGATTGGTTTATATACTTCATCATCTGGATTTGTTGAACTACTTTCTAATACATTTAATGAAGAACCTTTAATCATTGGAATTTCGTCTCCTGGGAAACCATATTCTGTTAATAGGTCTCTAACTTCCATTTCAACTAATTCTAATAATTCTGGATCATCAACCATATCGCATTTATTTAAGTAAACAACGATATATTTAACACCAACTTGTCTAGCAAGTAAGATATGCTCTCTTGTTTGAGGCATTGGACCATCTGCTGCTGAAACAACTAAGATTGCTCCATCCATTTGAGCAGCACCTGTAATCATGTTTTTAACATAGTCAGCATGTCCTGGACAGTCAACATGTGCATAGTGTCTGTTATCTGTTTCATATTCTACGTGAGCTGTGTTGATTGTGATTCCTCTTGCTTTTTCTTCTGGAGCTCCATCGATTTGATCATAAGCTTCATATTTAGCTTTTCCTAATAATGATAAATATTTTGTAATAGCTGCTGTTGTTGTTGTTTTACCATGGTCAACGTGTCCGATTGTACCAATGTTAACGTGTGGCTTTGTTCTTTCAAATTTTTCCTTTGCCATTTTT
>CAYVCM010000093.1:0-6134 GCA_964449925.1 uncultured Clostridium sp. | reverse complement strand
CTGAATTTGGCTGAAAATCACTTTTAACAAAATTTTTATCATTATCTACATAATCAATCGAATAAGTATCTAGAAGAGGTAAATTTTCTTTTTCACAATAATCAGCAGCAAATTTTGTAATAATACTTGAATCTAAACCACCAGACAAAAATGTACATAAAGGAACATCTGAAACTAATTGACGCTCAATAGCATCTTTTAATAAGTAACGAACTTTATTACAAGTTTGTGCTAAATTATCTTTATGTTCTTCTGAATGTAATTTCCAGTATCTCTTTATTTTTAGACCATATTCATTAAACACAGCAAAATGAGCAGGTTTTAATTCATAAATATTTTTAAAAATTGTTGTACCAGGAGTATGGCTAGGACCAATACCTAATAATTCAGATATACCTTGACTATCTAGAATTTTTTCGATACCAGGATATTGGAATAAAGCTTTTATTTCAGAACCAAATACTAGTGTATTATTATATATAGAATAAAATAATGGTTTTACACCAAAATGGTCTCTTGCCATAAAAAGTTCATTTGTTTTTGTATTCCAAATAGCAAAAGCAAAAATACCATTTAAATGATTAATAATATCATTTCCAAAATGAATATATCCTTTTAGTATAACCTCTGTATCACAATGTCCCTTAAATGTAAATCCATTTTCAATTAAAATATCTCTAATTTCCTTTGTATTATATATTTGACCATTATAGCAGATAATATAATCTCCATTAGATGTATGTTCTATCATTGGTTGTTTACCACCATCAGGATCAATGACTATCAATCTTTTATGTGCTAAATAGGCATGCTCTGAAATAAAATAACCATCTTCATCAGGACCTCTTTTTGATAAGGTATTATTCATATTTTCTAAAATTGTTCTAGAATTTTCATGTGATTTGTCTTTTAAATTTACAAATCCAGTAAAACCACACATGTATTAAAAACCTCCAATCTTACACTGTTATATTCACTGTTAGCTTTGTAGTATTGTGCTAATATATTATTCAAATTTTATGAATTCCTCGGCTCAATACGATATTTAAGAATTTGTAACATCATTTACTTGAGCCTCTTTCACTCAGACCCTCACTTCGTGAGTACCGTGAACATCCCTCAAGAAATGATTAACAAATTCTAAAATATCTCCAATCACATTCGTCATTCATTCAATTTGAATAATATATTAGCACAATACTGCAAAGCTAATGGTGAATTGTAATCATATATTATAGTATATGCAGAAAAGAAATAAAATTTATTGATTTTAGAAAAAAAGTGTAGTAGACTAAAATTAGAAAAATGTTTAAGTTGAAAGGAACTAGTAAAACATGAAACCAAAAATTAAATTCAAGAATGTTATAAAACATTTCATTTTGATTACAAAACACAAATGGGTAGTTTTTAAATTATGTTGCAAAATTGAATTGTATTGGAGAGGAATGATGCATGATTTATCTAAATATTCTCCAACAGAATTTTGGGAAAGTGTTCGATATTATGAAGGAACTCGTTCACCAATTGTTGGTTGTAAGAAGGATAAAGGGTATTCTGAATCGTGGTTACATCATAAAGGTAGAAATAAACATCATAGTGAATATTGGGTAGATATGAATGCTCCAGAAAAAACACCAATTATGCCATATAAATATACAGCAGAAATGATATGTGATAAATTAGCGGCAGGAATTATATATCAGGGAAAAAAATGGAATAAAGCTTATCCTTTAGAATATTGGTCAAAAGAAAGAGAAAAAATATTAATTAATGACAATTTAAAAAATATGGTGACAGAATTTTTCAAACAAGTAAGTGTAGAAGGGATAGATACTGCATTAACAAAGAAAAATTTACAAGTTTTATACAAAAAATATTGTAGCAATAGTTGACAAAATTTAAAAATACTTGTATAATTTTATAGTGACTAAAATATCGATAAATAAACAATAGATATATAAATATATCTTAAGCAAGGAGGGATTAGGATGGCACAACCAAAAAGAAGATGGTCAAAAGCAAGAACACATGCTAAAAGATCAACATGGAAAAAAGAACAACCAAAATATACAACTTGTCCACATTGTCATGAACCAGTTATGCCTCATAGAGTATGCAGTAGCTGTGGATATTATGATGGAAAAGAAGTAATTGCAAAAAAAGAAAATGAAAGTAAATAATAAAGGGGAAAGTAGTGCTTTATAGAAGTACTATTTTTTGTTATTAATTAACAGATTTGGAGGTGCAAAATGCCAAAATCTACATTTTATAATTTAAATGAAGAAAAAAAAGAAAAAATAAAAAAAGCATTAAAAAAAGAATTTACAAAAAACACATTTGAAAAAGTATCTATTAGTCATATTATAGAAGAAGCAAAAATACCAAGAGGGAGCTTTTATCAATATTTTGAAGATAAAGAAGATGCATTTAAATATATAATTAAAGATTTTATGGATGAAGAAGAAAAAGAAACTAAAAAAATATTGTTAAATAACAATGGGGACATTTTTTTAACAACATTAGATTTATATGAGCATTTTACAAACAAATGCTATCACAAAAAGGAAATACAATTATTTAAAAATATTATTATAAAGCTAAGAAATGAAAATATAAATATATATAAAAATATCCAACTAAAAAGTGAAAATATGAATAATGACTATATAAATACAGACATATTAAACATAGAAGATAATGAAGATATAAAATACATTTTTAAGATATTAATTTGTATTTTAACAACAGAAATGATTGATGTTATAGCTGGAAAAATATCAAAAGAAAAACGGAAAAGAAGAACTATCTAGGCAAATAGAAATTATAAAAAAGGGAATGGCAAAATAATACAAATTTTTAAAAAAATATGTACATTTTTTTTTATTTATGATATTATACATATTGATAAACACAAAAGAAAGAGAGGAAATACAAATGTTTGAAAAATTTTTAAAAAGAGCAAACTGGACAGATATTATAATATCTTTATTATTCCTAATATTAGGAGCATTATTAATGGTTAAACCTACTGAAATGATATCAGTTATATCTATACTTTTAGGAATGATGCTATTTATAATGGGGTTTTTAAAATTAGTAGACTATTTCACATCAGAAGACAAAGAAGATTATCTTTTAACAATGGCTTTAGTAGCAGTTGTAGTAGGTGTTATAGTTTTATTTTGTTCTGATATAATTTCAGGAATTTTTAGAATTGCATTAGGGTTATGGATTATTGCTGTAGGAATTAAAAATTTCCAAACAACTTTAGTATGGAAAGCAGTAAAATCAGTACCTTGGACAATAACTGTTGTATGTTCATTAGTAACAATTATTGCAGGAATTGTAATATTAGTAAGTACAACATTAGCATTCCAAATTGTTGGTGTTATTATAGCAATATATGCCGTACTAGATATTATTTCAAGAATGATATTTATAAAAGAACTTAAAAATATTTCAAGTAAATAATATAAGATGCTTAACCTTGTGGTATACGAAAAAATCTTATACATGGTCAAGATAAAAGTTGATTTTTCCTATACAATAAAATATCCTAGTAAAAAAACTAAAATTTTTTGCTAGGATAAAATTTTGTTAAAATGAATATACATTATGAAAAATTTATTATAAAATAAAGTGTGAAATAAAAAATTAAAAGGAAGGTGTTAAAAATGAAAAAAATAGAAATAAAAGTAGAAGGAATGCATTGTGAATCATGCTCAAATAGACTAACTAAAATATTAAATAATGTAGAAGGTGTAAAAATAGCAGAAGTTAGTTTAGAAAATAAATTAGCAAAAATAGAATATGATGAAACAGTTGCAAAACTTGACGATTTATATGAAGCAATTGAAGATGCAGGTTTTGAAGTTGTAAAATAAATTATTACAAGGAGGACCAAATTAATGAAAAAAGTATTACTAAAAATCGATGGTATGACTTGTAGTGCATGTTCTAATGGATTAGAAAAATATTTAAACAAGCAAGAAGGTATAAAACAAGCATCTGTAAATCTAGTCATGAATAATGCAAGTATTGAATATGATGAAAAAATACTAGACATTCCCAAAATAGAAAAATTTGTAGAAAAGGCAGGATTTGAAAGTTTAGGAATAGACAAATTAGAAAAAGAAAAAAAACAGACATCAAATGAAAAATACAAACTAATTGCTTTAACAATATTAGCTGTTTTAATTTTATATATTTCAATGGGACAAATGGTAGGTTTACCAATTTTCGGAATACTTAATATGCATCATAATCCAATTAACTTTTCAATAGTTCAATTAATATTATCTATTATTGCGATATTTTTAGGAAAAGACATTATCAAAAATGGATATAAAAATCTAGTGCATAAAACACCTAATATGGATACATTAGTTGGGTTAGGTGTTATTAGTAGCCTACTATATAGTATATACAATACATATTTAATATTTACAGGAAATGAAGAAGCAGTTCATCATTTATATTATGAATCTATTGTTATTATAATTTTCTTTATTAAAATAGGAAAATATGTAGAAGGAAGAAATAAAGATAAAACAAAAGAAGCTATACAAGATTTAATGATGATTACACCAAATTTAGCTACTATTGAAAAAAATGGAAAACAAAAACAAGTAACACTAGACGAAATTCAAAAAGGAGATATACTTGTTTGTAAACCAGGAGAAAAAATTGCAGTAGATGGCGAAATAATAGAGGGCTTAACACATATTGACGAATCTTTTATCACAGGTGAAAGTATTCCAGTTAAAAAAGAAATTGGAAATAAAGTTATTGCTGGAAGTATAAATTATGATGGTGTAATAAAATATAAAGCAGAAAAAATTGGAAAAGAATCAACTGTTTCTGAAATAGTCAGAATGGTTGTAGAAGCAACAAATACAAAAGCACCAATAGCAAAAATAGCAGATACAATTAGTGGGTACTTTGTACCAGGTATTATAATCATTGCTATTCTGGCAAGCATTGTATGGGCAATTTTAGGAGAAAGCTTAAGCTTTATAATAAATATATTTATAACAGTTTTAGTTGTAGCTTGCCCATGTAGCTTAGGATTAGCAACACCTCTTGCAATTGTTATGGCTTCAGGTTTGGCTAGTAGGCAAGGTATATTAATAAAATCAAGTGAAAGTTTAGAAAATGCACATAAAATAAAAACAATAGTATTTGACAAAACAGGAACTTTAACAAAAGGACATTTAAGTATATCTAAAATATTTAATTATTCTGAATTAAAAGATGAAGAAATTATAGATATAGTATCTAATATAGAAAACCATTCTGAACATCCAATTGCTAGAGGAATTGAAAAATATGCAGAAGAAAAAAACATATCAATAGATTCTAAAAAAGTGTCAGAATTTAAAAGTATTTCTGGATATGGAATACAGGCAAAGTTTGAGAAAACAAACTATTTTATTGGGAATAAAAAATTAATGTTAGAAAACAATATTAATATTGACAAAACTATAAAAGAAAATGAATCAAATGATGATGAAAAATTAGAAAATGACGGAAATAGTATTGTATTTGTTGCCAAAGAACAAGAACTAATTGCTTTAATAGGTGTAAAAGATATAATTAAAGAAAATGCTAAGGAAACAATCAATAAATTAAAAAGTCAAAATATAACAACTATTATGCTTACAGGAGACAATGAAAAGACAGCAAAATCAATCGGAAAAACAATAGGAATAGAAAAAATAATTGCAGGTGTTGTACCAAAACAGAAAGCAGAAGAAATCAAAAAACTAAAAGAAAATGGATTAGTTATGATGTGTGGAGATGGTATCAATGATAGCATAAGTTTAGTTGAAGCAGATATAGGTGTTTCTGTTGGAAGTGGTACAGACATTGCTATGGATAGTAGTGATGTTGTTTTAATGAAAGATAATTTGAGTAAAATTAATGATTTCTTGCAAATTAGTAAAAAAACAATGAGAATTATTAAACAAAATTTGTTTTGGGCATTTTTTTATAATATTTGTATGATACCTATTGCAGCAGGTATACTAATTCCATTAGGAATAACAATGAATCCAATGTTCGCAGCATTTAGTATGACAATTAGTAGTGTTACAGTAACATTAAATAGTTTGAGATTGAAAAAATTATAATTT
>CAYVCM010000092.1:2291-6189 GCA_964449925.1 uncultured Clostridium sp. | reverse complement strand
AAAAATAAAATATTGAAGGAAGTACCGAAAAATGATATAGTTGTTTTGACGAGAAACAAATAAAATATCAGGAGGTACTTCCTATGGGTAATAGTATAACACAAAAATTAAAATATAAACAGAGTGTAATCAAATTTTCCTTTAAATATGGAGTAACAAAAGCAGCGATAAAGTTCAAAGAGAACAGAAGAACAATATATAGATGGATAGAAAGATATGATGGAACACTAGAAAGTTTAAAGGACAAATCAAGGAAAACCCATTCACATCCGAAGGAACATACAAAAGAAGAAATAAAATTAATAAAAATTCATAAAGCAAATAATAAAAAAACAGGATTAGTAGTATTGTGGGTAAAATTAAGAGAAGCAGGATATACAAGAAGTGTAACAAGTTTGTATAGAATGCTAATAAAATTAGGAATATATGAAAAGACACCAAGTAAGAAAAAGTATAAAAATGAAGGGAAATATCCAGAAATGACAAGACCAGGAGAGAAGGTACAAATAGATGTAAAATATGTACCGAAGAAGTGTTTAAGTAAAGAATTACGAGAAATGGGAGAACAATATTATCAATATACAGCAATAGATGAGTATAGTAGATATAGATATATATGGTTCACAAATGTGCATGATAACATATGCGTCAACGGAATTTTTAGAGAAGTTAGTAAAAGCATTTCCGTTTAAGATAGAGAAAGTGCAGACAGACAATGGATTTGAATTTACGAACAGATTAAGTTGGCAGACATTTATGAAGAATAAAAAGACAATGTTTGAGAATAAATTAAAAGAATTAGGAATAGAGCATAAATGCATAAAACCACATACACCAAAGCAAAATGGAAAAGTAGAAAGAAGTCATAGAAAAGATCAAGAAAGATTCTATTATGAGAAAGTATTTTGTAGCCTAGAAGACTTAAGAAGTAGGGGAAAATATTGGATAAGAGAATATAACAACTTTCCAATGAGACCACTAGGCTGGAAGAGTCCAAAAGAAAAACTAGAAGAATATATGTGTAAAGTAAAATAACAGTCATTGAAAAAGGTACTTCAAACAATATAAATTTCAATTAAGTGTGACATATGTTTGACAAACCTACATTTTGTTTCTAAAATCATCACCCCAATACCTTGATTTAAGGCAAAAAATATAGTAAAATAGGAATTGGTATTAAAAAGCAAAGAGGGGTGAGGGATTTGTTAAGAATTTACAATACAAATATGGAAACAAACAAACTAGAAGAAATTAAAGAGTTTAAAAAGGGGAGCTGGATTAATTTAGTAAATCCCTCCGAAAATGAAATAAAAAGAGTATGTGAAAGTATAAACATACAAGAAGATTTTATACGAGATGCTCTAGACTATGAAGAAAAAGCCAGAATTGATGAAGAAGATGATGACCAAACAATTCTTTTTGTTATTGATGTTCCAATTATAGAAAAAAACGAAGACAATGATATATATACAACTATGCCATTAGGTATGATAGTCGTAAGAGATGACTTTTTTATCACGGTATCATTGAGGAAAAATAAAGTTATTGAAGACTTTGAAAAACGAAAAATTAAAAATTTTCAAACATATAAAAAGACAAGATTTATATTACAAATTTTTTATTTAAATGCATCATATTTTCTAAATTACTTAAAACAAATTAACAAAGAAACAGAAATTGCAGAATATATTTTAAAAAATTCTATGAAAAATAAAGAGCTATTAAAATTATTAAGTTTAGAAAAAGGATTGGTATATTTTACAACTTCTCTAAAATCAAATCAAATTGTCATGGAAAAAACCATGAGAGGGAAAATTATAAAATTATATCAAGATGATGAGGATATCTTAGAGGATGCCATAATTGAAAATAGACAAGCAATTGAAATGGCTCAAATTTATAGCAACATTTTAACTGGTACAATGGATGCATATGCTTCTATTATTTCAAACAACTTAAATGGTGTTATGAAATTTTTAACATCTATTACAATTATACTTGCAATTCCAACAATGATATTTAGTCTTTGGGGAATGAATGTAAAGTTACCATTTGAAAACAATGTATTGGGTTGTGTTACGATTGTATTAATTGCAATTATTTTAACACTAATTGTTACATGGTGGTTAAAACGAAAAGATATGTTAGATTAAAATTTTTTTGTTATTGTATAGGAAAAATCGACATTTATCTTGACCACATATAAGATTTTTCCGTATACAACAAGGTTAAGCATCCTATATTTGTGCAATAATTGCAAAGCAATTTTGCACATGTGTGCGTCGAAATCTTTGATTTCGTTAACGCACGCTTTTCTTATATAAAATTAAACTAGAGTGTTCTAAAATAGAAACTCAAGAAACAAAAAATCCAACTCGATAAGAGTTGGTTTTTTCCATTTAAAGATATTACTTTGTTTTAATAAATGTACACAAATTTTACTAAAGTAAAATTTATATATTTCTAAATAAACTTTGGACTTTCTAAAAGTTAACAATCTTTTAAGATTCACCTAAAATTTCAGAGATATTTTCTAATTCTTCTTTTAAAAGAGAATACATACTTTCTCCAATAGAAGTATCTGTTCCATCTTCATATGAAGAAATAGTTTGATTAATATCTAATACCTTCATTTTTTGGGTACTTAAAGAAGAATTTGTATACATGTAAATTGGAATATAGTCAATATCATCTATTGTTATAGAATCGTCTGTATGTTTTGTGATTTGTAAATCTAAAATAATAGAAGTTCTAGTATTTTCAGCATTTTGACCACTAATAAAATTACCTAAAGAATAAATTACAAATCCATCTTGTGTTGTACCGTCTTCTAGAGTAACAGTACGCTTTTCCATGTTTTGTAAAACATGTGGATGTGTACCTAGAATAATATTTACGCCATTTTGGAAAAGAAAATCAGCTAATTCGTTTTGTGTATCACTAGAAACTGTACTATATTCTGTTCCCCAATGCATGCAAGCTATAATGATATCAGCTTCTTGTTCTTTTGCCTTTTCTATGTCACTTTTTATTAAATCTTCATCAATTAAATTTACACAATAAGGTTTGTCAGATGGAATAGTAATTCCATTTGTACCATATGTATAATTGATAAATGCAATTTTAATACCTTTCACATATTTAAACAAAATAGTATCTCTATCTTCTTGGGTTTGATAAGTTCCTACATGAGAAATATCTGCATCATTTAATACATCAATTGTCCTTGATAATCCATCAAAACCATAATCCAAACAATGATTTCCAGCAGTAGAAAGAACATCTATACCTAATTTTTTTAAATTATATGCTAATGCATCTGGTGTATTAAATCTAGGATAATTACTATACCCAATATCTTCACCTGCAAATGTTGTTTCTAAATTAGCAACTGCTATATTAGCATTTTTTATATAATATTCAACATCTTCAAATACATAAGAAAAATCATATTCTCCTGTTTCTTCATTATATGCATCTATATATTGTGTATTATGACACATAATATCGCCAAGAGCTACTAAATTAAATGTAATATCTTGGTTTGTATCTTCTGTATCATCGGTATTTTCAACAGATTCTTCTGTGTCACTTGATGCCTCAATATATTCTTCTGTTAATGAATTGTATGTACTCCAATTTTTTACAATATTAAATATCATAACAATGATGAATAAGATTAATAATATGAATACTGTTTTTAATAGAATATTTGTAATTTTTTTTGTATCATCTTGTACTACATATTTGCGTTTTCTACTATTTCTACCATTTCTTCTCACATATATATCCTCCTTATTATATTTTGCTATGTCTAACAAAAAAATATCATAAAAAACAAAAATTTTCAATAATTGTATAAATAAAAAGAAAAAAGGTTACAATAATATAAAAATAC
>CAYVCM010000092.1:0-2191 GCA_964449925.1 uncultured Clostridium sp. | reverse complement strand
TGCAAATGGAGTGACAGTAAGATTTGGAAAAAGAGTACTATTTGAAGATGTAAATATAAAATTCGGAAAAGGGAACTGCTATGGAATCATTGGAGCAAATGGGGCAGGCAAATCAACATTTTTAAAAGTATTATCAGGTGAAATAGAACCAAGCAAAGGAGATGTTACTTTAGATAAAGGAGAAAGACTATCAATGCTAAAACAAGACCACTTTGCTTTTGAAGAATACACAGTAATGGACACAGTTATAATGGGAAACAAAGAATTATATGACATCATGAAAGAAAAAGAAGCAATTTATGCAAAACCAGATTTTACAGAAGAAGATGGCATGAAAGCTGGAAAACTAGAAGAAAGATTTGCAGAGTTAGATGGATGGAATGCAGAATCAGATGCAGCAATTTTGCTAAATGATTTAGGAATAATTCCAGACAATCATTATAAATATATGAAAGAAATAGAAGCCAGAGACAAAGTAAAAGTATTATTAGCACAAAGTCTATTTGGAAATCCAGATGTTTTATTACTAGATGAACCAACAAATGACTTAGACATGAAAAGCATCAATTGGTTACAAGACTTTTTAATGGACTTTGAAAATACAGTTATTGTAGTATCTCATGACAGATATTTTTTGAACAAAGTATGTACACATATTGCAGATGTTGATTTTGGAAAAATAAAAGTATATCCAGGAAATTATGATTTCTGGTATGAATCAAGTCAATTAGCATTAAAACAAGCAAGGGAACAAAATAAAAAGAAAGAAGAAAAAATCAAAGAATTACAAGAATTTATTGCAAGATTTAGTGCAAATGCTTCTAAATCAAAACAAGCGACATCAAGGAAAAAAACATTAGAAAAAATAGAATTAGAAGAAATAAAACCATCAAACAGAAAATATCCATACATAGATTTTAAACCAGACAGAGAGCCAGGAAGAGAAATTTTACAAGTAAAAAACATATCAAAAACAATAGATGGTGTAAAACTACTAGACAAAGTTTCATTTGATGTAAAAGAAGGAAATAAAATTGCATTTCTAGCAGACAATGAATTAGCCAAAACAGTATTATTCCAAATCATAGAAGGAGAAATAGAACCTGATGAAGGAAAATTGATATGGGGAACAACAATAACAAAAGCATATTTTCCTAAAGACAATAATTATTTATTTGAAACAGATGAAAATATTACAGACTGGCTACGAAAATATTCAAAAGACCCAGATGAAACTTATGTAAGAAGCTTTTTAGGAAGAATGCTATTTTCAGGTGACGAGGCACTAAAAAAAGTAAAAGTATTATCAGGTGGAGAAAAGGTAAGATGTGTATTATCAAAAATGATGTTATCAGGAGCAAATTTCTTAGTATTTGATGAGCCAACAAACCATTTAGACATGGAAAGTATTACAGCATTAAACGAGGGAATGAAACGCTTTACAGGAAATATTTTATTTACATCACATGACCATGAATTAACACAAACTGTTGCAAATAGAATAATAGATATTAAAGAAGGTGGAAAAATTATTGATAGAGAAGTGACTTATAATGAGTATCTAGGAATAGGATGATGATTTTTTGCTCCGTCCTCAAATCATCACCGTCCACAAAATCATCATTATAAAAAAGGAGTTGAGTTCTATGACCAGAGTTGATAAAATAAATTATTATTTAGACATTGCAGAGAGTGTAGCAGAAAGAGGAACTTGTTTAAGAAACAATTATGGAAGCATCATTGTAAAAAATGATGAAATTATTTCAACAGGATATACAGGAGCTCCAAGAGGTAGAGAAAATTGCATTGATTTGGGATATTGCACAAGACAAAAATGCGAAATGCCAAGTGGAAAAGGATATGAAAGATGCAGGTCTGTACATAGTGAACAAAATGCGATAATTAGTGCTGCTAGAAAAGATATGATAGGTGCTACATTGTATTTAGTAGGAATTAACCAACGAAATGGAGAATATGTGAAAGATAATGAACCATGTTCTTTTTGTAAAAGAATGATTATTAATTCTGGTATAAAAGATGTTGTTATGAGGGATGACAAATCGACATATCGAATTGAACATGTAGAAAATTGGATTACAAAAGATGACTCTTTAGAGTATTAATAAAAATGCAAAAATGCATTATTTAAGAATAGGGGTAAAGAAAACAAAGAAAGTGAGTGATTAAAATG
>CAYVCM010000091.1:0-6396 GCA_964449925.1 uncultured Clostridium sp. | reverse complement strand
AAACATTGGAAAGAATTGTTAATGAGGGTAGTGGTGGATTGATTTGTATTATTCTTTAAATTGAACGATAGCGATGAGGTTGTCTCATTGGGGACATTTCTCTTTTGTCGCATTGGGGACGTTTCTTTTTGAGACATTTTTGAAACAAAAATGTCTCAAAAAGAAACGTCCCCAATGCGACAAAAGAGAAATGTCCCCAATGAGACAACCTCATCCTTATCGTTTACAAATTTTTTCTTCTTAACTGTCCACAAGCTGCCTCTATATCTGAACCTAATTCTCTTCTAATAGTTGCAACAATTCCGTGTTCATTTAAATAATCTCTAAATTTTATAATATTTTCATTAGAACTTTTTGTATATTCTCCATTTTCAATCTTATTAATAGGAATTAGATTTACATGGCATAGCATTCCTTTTAATAACTTTACTAATCTTTTGGCATCTTCTAAGTTGTCATTATTTTCTTTGGCTAAAGCATATTCAAAAGAAATCCTTCTATGTGTTTTTTCTATGTAATCTTTGCAAGCCTGCAACAGTTCTTCTATGTTGTATGTATTATTTACAGGCATCATTTTACTTCTTTGTTCATCTGTTGTTGCATGCAATGAAATAGATAATGTGCATTGTATATTTTCTTCTGCTAATTGATATATTTTTGGTACTAAACCACTTGTTGATATACTAATATGTCTTGCTCCTATATTTAATCCTTTTGGGTGATTGATAATTCGAATAGCTTTTACGACATTATCATAATTGTCTAATGGCTCTCCTATTCCCATAAAGACAATATTAGAAATTTTAATATTTGCATCTCTTTCTACTGCCATAATCTGCTCAATTATTTCTCCACTACTTAAATTTCTTGCAAATGAAATTCCTGTTGATGCACAAAATTTGCACCCCATTTTACATCCAATTTGTGATGATACACAAATACTAAATCCATGATGATATTCCATTAATACTGTTTCAATAGCATTTCCGTCTAAAACATCAAATAAGTATTTTTTTGTTCCATCTGATGCTACTTGTTTTTTTAGTATTTTGAATTCTTTTATTTCATACTCTTGCTTTAATTTTTCTCTTAGTTCTAATGATAGGTTTGTCATTTCATTAAAACTTGAAACTCTTGATTCATAAATCCATTTGTAAATTTGTTCTGCTCGAAATGGCTTTTCTCCAATTCCTTTTAGTTCTTCCTTTAATTCTTCTAAAGTATAATCTTTAATATTTTTCATTTTCTTCCCTTTCATTTTTATTTTTTTAAATCTTATTTCATAATAATATATTTTTCTTTCAAAAGATAAATCTTTTTCTTTTATAGTATCTGTCTAAGTTTATCCTATATAATCAAAAATTTTTTATTTCCTTTGGAATAATAATGTCTTTTGGTCTATTTATTTTTATTAATTGTTGGTAATTTTCTATAATCTTATAATCTTTTCCATAAAAAAACATTAACAAGCTTCTTCTGATTTTATCAAATTTAGTTTGTTTTACAACAATTAAACCTGTTTCCATTTTTTTGTGTGGCATAAAAATCACCAACCTTTTATTGATTTTTATTTGACAGTATTATATCATTTTAGGTATTTATAAACAAGTAGCAATTTTGTCTCATTGGGGACGTTTCTTTTTGAGACATTTTTTAGGTTGGGGACGGGGTCAAATTGTTCAAAAATTGATCAAAAGGAGCAGAACTATCATTCATTAGTCATGTTCGTATCTCTAGCAGGTTATGTATTATATAAAAAAATGAAACAATTTTGCGTATCTAAATTTGAGTATAGAAATTGTAAAAGAAAAAAGTGAGGAATGCTCATTTTGCTAATGCTTTATAGCAACAATGAGAGAGGCGCACTTTTTTCTTGTACAATTTCTACGAAAATTTGGCTTATACAAAATTGTGTAATGACTTTATATAATACATAACCTGCTAGGGATACGAACATGACTAATGAATGATAGTTTTGCCCCTTTTGATCAATTTTTGAACGATTTAACCCCGTCCCCAACCTAAAAAATGTCTCAAAAAGAAACGTCCCCAATGAGACAAAATTTTTTGATTTTTTTTGAATTTGGTATTACATCAAGTTCAAAAATGTGATATACTATATAAGTACGAGAAAAACGGGTGGCCTGAATAACACTTATTCAGTTGCATTACACATTATTTTTATGCTTTTTAATTAAACCATATTTTTTATGAAGGGAGGAACAAATATGCCAACAAATAAAAAAGAAGGTCTTATTTATGGAATTTGTATGTGTTTAATCATGGTATTTTTTATGGGACTTTTAAATATTTCTATTCATTCAGGTGGATTAAGTTTAGAGTCTATAAAAACAACATTAATTGCTTTTCCAGTAACATTTATTATTGCTTTTTTATTAGAAGATCTTGTTGTTGGAAAAATCAAAGATATTTTAATTGAAAAATTTGTTGATAAATCTGATAGTGCAAATGCATATATTCTTTTTAATTGTTTCTTTATTGTAACATTAATGTCTTTAATAATGACAATTATTGGTGGATTTTTAGGTGGAGACAATGCACAAACAATCTTTAGTGAATTTTTCATAAGATGGCCTAGAAATTTCTGTGCAGCATTTTTCTTAAATATTTTAGTTGCTGGACCTATCAGTAGAACTATTTTAAGAACAATCCAATCTAAAAATGAAACAGTAGATGATTCTATTTTAGCTGATCAAAATAATGATTAGTGATTCTATGTTTCAAAAAAAAATGACGACTTGGAAATTTGTTCCTATATGGAATTTTATCCAATCGTCATTTTTTATATCATCATCTTATGTTTCATTATTTTCTATAATATTCTCTACATTTTCCTCTATTGTTTGCATAGAAAAGATTGGAAAAATATATTCTAATGGATTTCCATATTCACTAAATCCAATTTCTTCCATTTGCATAGTATTTACAGCATCTATCCTATTGACAATCGTCATTAATAATGTTATCAAATCTTCTATGTCATAATCATTAATAACTTGTATTTCATCTTCCGAAAAATCGTCAATAGTAATACTATCATCAAAAATATTTGTAGAAGTTAGGGTATATGTAGTTGTTTGTTGTTCATTATCTATTATAGATATAATTGCAAATTGATATGTAGTATCAACTGTTTCTAATGTATCTAACCCTTGATAGTCTAATGTTATATCATATTGCTTAGTATCTCCTGTTTCAGTATCAGTTTGACTTAATGTTACTGTATAATTCAAAGTTTCTTGGTCACTTGATTTTTCTATTTTAAATTCATTATTGTCTATAGTTAATGCCATACCAGTTACATTTCCATTAGTTTGAGAAATAGTAATGGTTGCACTTCCTTCTAAAAACTCTGATGAAGTAAATATATCTATATATTCTTGTATCATACTTGATAATGTTATCTCTTCTGTTGTATTTTTATTTACAATCTGAAAATAAATTTCAAACATATTCTCAAATTTTGACATTAATATTTGATCGTCTTTTACTGTTTCAAGAAAAGTTATTACTAATTCTTTTAACTCTTGATAGCTAACTTCTACAAAATAGCTAACCGTATCACCTTCTTGTGTTTTTCCAAATTCTTTTTCTAAAACTTTCTCTCTTAAAATTGGTATATATGTGTTTTCTAACTGTTCTATTTCCTCTTCTGTTAAATCTAGTATATCCATTAAATCTATTTCACTTGAAATATCTACTGTATCTGGAATATTTTCTACATTTGTTATACCAAATTTTTCTATAAGTTCTTGTAGATTACTATTTTTTATACCTATATATTTACTAGACACATAATCTGTTTGTAATCCCAATGTTTCATTTGCATACTTATATTTGAAAGGAAACTCTACATCTTCTGCATAATGAATTGTTACATTTTCTTCACATTTTCCAGCTGTATTGTCTACCATTCCATCATATGTTATATAAAACTCATTTAAGGTTTGTAAAGCTTCTGAACTTAATAAGTTTGTATTAACATCTACAGAAAATGTTCCTGTTTTTTGATATTTTGATGTTTGTTGTTTTCCAACATAAGCAGATAATCGATTATCTATAAATCCATTTTCCTTATCCAATATTTGTTCTACATATTTAAAAAATAATTGCTCATTACTTTTAAATAAATCTGTTGTAGCATATAAATAAGCACAAATACCTACTACTATCAAAATCAAAATAATAACCATAATAATAATTCTTTTTATAATTTTTGTTTTCATTTGTTGCCCTCCTTTTTTTCTTCATTTGAATTTTATCACAATAATTTATATTTGCATAGCCAGTTTTTTCAATAAATTAATTTTTTTGAACAATAAAAACGAAGCGATGATTTTTTGCTCCGTCCCCAAATCATCGCTTCGTCTTTGTTGTTAGTCTATTTCTATTGCACCAGTATATAAACCATAATATGTTCCTTTTTGTGCAATTAATTCATTATGATTTCCTCTTTCAATAATTCTTCCATGGTCTAACACCATAATTAAATCAGAGTTTTTAATTGTTGAAAGTCTATGAGCAATAACAAATACTGTTCTTCCTTTCATTAATTTATCCATACCTTCTTGAACTATTTTTTCTGTTCTAGTATCAATACTTGATGTTGCCTCATCTAAGATTAATACTGGTGGATTATTTAATGCTGCTCTTGCAATAGATAATAATTGTCTTTGACCTTGTGACAATCCTTCTCCATTACCACTTATCATAGTATCATATCCATTTGGTAAATGCTTAATAAATGTATCTGCATTAGAAAGTCTTGCAGCTGCTTCTACTTCTTCGTCTGTTGCATCTAGTTTTCCATAACGAATGTTGTCTCTTATCGTACCTGTAAATAGACTAGTATCTTGCAAAACCATTCCTAATGATCTTCTTAAATCTGGTTTTTTGATTTTTTGTATATTTATTCTATCATAACGGATTTTTCCATCTTGAATATCATAAAATCTATTAATTAAATTGGTTATAGTTGTTTTTCCTGCACCTGTTGCTCCAACAAAAGATACTTTTTGTCCTTCTTTTGCCATAAGTGTAATATCATGTAAAATGCGTTTTTTATCTTCATATCCAAATTGTACATTTTCGAATTCTACTTGACCACGAAGTTTTGCATAAGTAACTCTTCCATCTTTATGAGGATGTTTCCATGCCCACATACCTGTTCTTTCTTCAGTTTCGACAATTTTTCCATTTTCCATTTTTGCATTAACTAATGTAACATATCCTTCATCTGCCTCTTCTGGTTCATCAATTAGTTCAAATATTCTTTCAGCACCAGCTAATGCCATAACAATAGAGTTCATTTGTTGAGAAACTTGACTTAATGGATTTGTAAAAGCTTTTACATATTGTAAAAATGCTGCTATACTTCCTATTGTTAATATACCGTTAACTGATAATATACCACCTATTACAGCTACTAATACATATCCTAAATTCCCAATATTGGCAATACATGGCATTAAAATATTTGCATATACATTAGCTTTTGTCATACTATCACATAATTGCTCATTTAACTCATCAAATCTTTCTTTTGCTTCTCCTTCATGATTAAATACTTTAACAACTTTTTGTCCTTCCATCATTTCTTCAATATATCCATTTACATCTCCGATATCTTCTTGTTGTTTTACAAAATATTTAGAACTGTTTCCGCCTAAATATTTAGATACAACTATCATTAATGTTACCATTGCTAATACAACAAGTGTTAGATATACATTTGTAAATAACATAGCAACTAGAACTGCTACCATTGTAACAGAAGCAGAAATAACTTGTGGAATACTTTGACTTAACATTTGTCTTAAAGTATCAACATCATTTGTATATGTACTCATAATGTCACCATGTGTTCTGCTATCAAAATAACGAATTGGTAATTTTTGCATATGATTAAACATTTGACTACGAATTCTATTTAACACACCTTGTGAGATATTTACCATTAATCTATTATATATAAATGTACAAACCACACCTACTAAATAAATTATTACCATAAACATAATTGCATTTAATAAATTTGTATAATCAGGAGATGAACTTCCTAAAAGTGGTGTAATGTAATCATCTATTAAATATTTAATAAATTGTGTACCAATAACACCTACAACAGCACTAATTATTATACTAATACAAACAATTACTAATTGTAATTTATATTCTGATACTACATATTTTAGCAATCTACCTATTGTTTTTCTTTTCTTTCCCTTAGTTTTTGGATTAGGCATCTTCATCTCCTCCTTTCATTTGCGATTCGTAAACCTCTCTATATATTTGATTTGTTTTTAACAATTCTTCTGATGTTCCTATACCATCTATTTTTCCTTCATTTAGCACTATAATTTTATATGCATCTTC
>CAYVCM010000090.1:0-6532 GCA_964449925.1 uncultured Clostridium sp. | reverse complement strand
GACAAATTCATGAGCAAAACAAAGGTATTACCTTAATAGCATTAGTAATTACAATTATTGTATTGTTAATTTTGGCAGGTGTAACCATTACAACATTAATAGGAGAAAATGGAATTTTGACAAAAGCAAGTGAAGCCAAAGACAATACTGTTATTGCCCAAGATGAGGAAATGATAGGGTTAGAAATATTACGGGAGCTATGAGGAAAATGGAGATTTTAATTATGATAAATTAAAAGAAAATTTAGAAAATAAAGGAATAGAAATGCCAGAAGAAGAAATTTATCCTATGATAGTAACAAATAATGGCAACTATTATGAAATAGATGAAGAAAAAAATGTTACATATATAGCTGATTCTGAGGTTTTTACAATTACCAAAATATATGATGACGATACGACAGAAACTCAATTTGTTAGAAGAGGAAATAATTATGGATTAATTTCATATAAAAAGATAGAAGGAAAATTATTTAAAGGCTGGTCAAATAGTCCTGACAGTTTTAATAATTCAAATGTTGTCGATTTTTCAGATGTTACAGAAGATATGACTGTTTATGCAAATTATGAAACAGAAAATTTTGCACAAATTAAATATATATCTGTTTTTAATGGCAGTAATATAATTACAAACTACTACATTATAACTGCGAGACCAATGTTTACAGAGTCTACAGGGTTAGTGATGAATTATGATGGAAAAAACATTGATTGTGCGGAGTATAAAATCAAAGATAGTTTATCATTTTCAATAACTGATGGAACGGACACAACTGTTTATACTGCTAAAACTTTATTCGAAGTGACAACTGGTTATATTGGTGTTTATGAAATGCCAATTTCAGAATTTAGTGAAGGAATAGAAATCACATATTATCCATATTATATAACTAAGGATGGAGCAAAAGTAGAAGGTACAGAAAGAACTATTACTTGGCATAAAGAAAACCAATAAATTAGTTAAGATAATGGAATAGGAAATGAAAACTGTATTAGTAATTTTAGCTATAGCTATAAATTTTTATAAAAACTGTTGTATGGTTTCATATAACAGTTTTTTGTATTATAAATCATAAAATAGATATATTTAAAAGAGAAACAGTGATATTTTAATATAGAAAAAATAAAAAACGAAGTTTTTTAACATAATTTATAAATATATGTGTTTATATTTTAATTGTTTTCTTAGAAGAATTTTTATTATTCATATTTTTTCATAGGGTGTCCTGAAATAGATTCCTATTTCAGGACACCCTCAAATTAGAATAAATAATTTAATTATTTTTCCATAAGAATGGCATCATCGGTTTGATGATAATATTGTTTTCTTCTGCCACATATTTTAAAGCCCAACTTTTGATATAATGCAATTGCAGAAAAATTTTCTTCATTAACTTCCAAATGGATTTTATGTATTTGCCTTTTTTTGCAAAAATCAAATATGTGTTGTAAAAGTAGAGTAGCAATGCCTTGCCTTCTATAATCTTCTCTTATAGCAATATTCATTAAATCAGCTTCATCCAAAACCATTTTTATACCAGCAAATCCAACAATGGTATTTCCTAACTTAGCGCAAACCCAATAAGAAATATCACTAGTCAATTCATCTTTTAACATATTTATATTCCAAAAATCATCAAATTTATTTAAATCAAAATTTTCTAAATCAGAAATTTTCATATTTTCAATAATAATATTTTTTTCTTCTAATTGTCTTTGTGCTTGAGGTTTTTTTAAATAAAGAGGAAGTAGCTGTTCATCTTTTCCAATCTGAGCATATTTATCAATTCCAGCAATTCCAAGTGCGTAAACGTCAACAGTATCAAGGGAGGGATTATCAGATACAACAAAGTTTGATGAAGTTATCTTTATTTTATTTTTATATAATTTGCAAGCATCTCCAACAAAAAAAATATTTGAATTTGCGTATTTATAATTTAAAAAATTCAAACAATTTTCAATGCTATCTGCTTTAGGACTTTCTAATAAAGTATAGTGGTGGTTTTCTAATTTATATATAGCACAATAACAATTATCATTTTTACAATCAATCATACTACAAATAATACCATCTTGTTTAATATTGTATGCCAAAGCTTCTAAAGAAGAAATACCAACACAAGGAATGCCTAAACTATCAGAAAAAGCTTTAACAGTTGCAACTCCAATTCTAATACCAGTAAAAGAACCAGGACCAATATCACAAACCAATAAATCTATTTGAGATAAAGTTAAATTAGTTTCTTCTAATATTTGTTTAATTAATGGCATCAAACTTTCTGAATGTGTTAATCCATTATTTAATTCTATTTTTTTTATTAAATGTTTGTCTTCTAATATTGCAACACTACATATTTTACTAGAAGTTTCTATACTTAGTACTTTCAATTTTGTTCTCCTTTATTATATTAATTTTATTGTAATTATAAGTATTATAATGAAAGATTATCTAATAGCTTATCATATTTTTCTCCATAAGAAGTTATTTTCAAAATTCTGGTATTTTCTTCATAGTTGTTTCTTTCAAATTGGATATGGATGTATTCTTTAGGAAGGGAATCTTGAATAATTTCTCCCCATTCAATTATACAAATTCCATTTTCAAAATATTCTTCTCCACCAATGGCATAAAATTCAGAAGAATCTTCTAAACGATAAACATCAAAATGAAAAATTTTTGTATCTTCTTTTATATATTCATTAACAATTGTAAAGGTTGGACTAGAAATTTCATTTTCTAATCCATAATATGTCAAAATTCCTTCAGTTAATTTGGTTTTTCCTGAACCTAATTCTCCTGTTAAAACAACAATATCACTTCTTTTTAAAAGACTAGCTAGTCTTTTTCCAAAATTTAAAGTTTCTTGTTCATTATGTGATGTCACTATTATATTTTTCATATCGTACCTCTTAATAAGATATTGGCTAGAATTCAATATTTTAGCCATATTTATTATATATTCGAAAAGGTAGATTGTCAATGGCGTTGATTCTTACAGTTCAAAGTTAATATGGTAGCAAGGTGTGAGGATACATTATTTTAAATTGAATAAATGACGAATGTGATTGGAAAATGATTAGAAACTCTTAAATTTTTTTATTGTATAGAAAAAATCGACTTTTATCTTGACCCTGTATAAGATTTTTTCGTATACAACAAGGTTAAGCATCCTATATTCGTGCAATAATTGCGAAGCAATTTTGCACATCTGTGAGTCGAAATCTTTGATTTCGTTAACTCACGCTTTTCTTATGGAAAATGTTCGCGCTTGACGTGAAAGGGTGCCATAAAAAAATTTTAGAGGTTCTTGAAATTTGTATTGAGCCGAGGAATTTATGAAATTTAAAATAATGTATCCTCACACCTTGCTACCATATTAACTTTGAACAATTAATTTATTACATTTATATGACATTCAAAAAAAATGTTGAAAAAAGTCTTTCCTTCATATATAATAAAATTGTATGATAATTTAACGAAGGAGGAAGCATATGGATACATTTGCAAATTACATTTTAGACGAAAAAGATATAGCTTCTAAAATGGAAATTACATATTATTTAGCAAAAAAAGCCAGAATATTTTTTGACAAATCTGTTATATTCAAAACAGAAATTGCCAGAATGTTTGTAGAATATATGAAAATAGATGTAGATAAAAACTTAATTATAACAGCATGTCTATTATGTAATTGTAAAAAAGTAAATAATGCACAAGATTTAGAAAAAATTCATTCATATGCTAAAGAAGGTGCAGACTATCTATTAACTTTAGGATTTGACAAAAGATTTTGTAAAATATGTGAGGAAATTAATAGATATAGTAATAGCAATCCAAGAGAAAGAGAAAGTGATGTATTAGAATTAGTAGATCAATTTGGAGGTATGTTATTAGATAGACCAGAAAGAATTGGATTTCAACCTGATGAAGCAATGGTGTTATTAGAACATAGAAATTTAAAAGGACAATATAATCGCTTTTTACATACATTTGCAGAATTTGTTTATATGATGGAACAAATTGAACTAAAAGATTTAACTTCTATGAAATCTTTAAGAAGATTAGTTAAAATGCATAATGAATCAGAGACCATAAAGACTTTTGCAAATAAAGTATGTTATGAATATGAACCCAAAATTGAAAAAGCAGTTGAAATATATAAAAATGAGGTAAAAAAAGAAATGTTTAAAGATGCTAATAGACCATTATTTAGTGAAGAAACAACAAGAAAAATATTAGCTCATATTGCAGAAGAAAATAAAAAAAGTAAAGAATTGAACTTTAGGGATAATCCTTAAAGTTCATTTAATATAAAATGTTAAGAAGTTTATATACTTATAAATATAAAATAAATAAAAAAATGATTTTTAGAAAAGAGGAAGTAAAAAATGTACGAAATATTTGCAGATTTACATGTACACATAGGAAGAAGTGAAAATGGAAAACCAATAAAAATAACGGCAGCAAAATCTTTGAATTTTGCAAACATTGCAAAAGAATGTGCAGAAAGAAAAGGAATTCAAGTAGTAGGTGTTATTGATTGTGCATCACCATATGTAATAGAAGATATAGAAAAATTTCTAAAAACAGGAGATGCATATGAATTACAAGATGGAGGAATTATTTATAAAGACAAAGTTTGTATTCTTTTAGGAAGTGAAGTAGAAACTTCAGAAGAAGGAAGAAATGGAAAAAAAGGAGCTGCACATAATATCTGTTTTTTTCCACATTTGAAAGATATAAAAGGATTTTCAAATGAATTAAGTCATCATTTAAAAAATATTACATTAAGTACACAAAGATCAGATTTATCTGGATATGATTTGATAGATATAGTAGAAAGATATAATGGGATCTTAATACCAGCCCACATATTTACACCATTTAAAAGCTATTATGGAAATTGTGCTGATAGATTACAATCTATATTTAAAGAGAAATATAATAAAATATTTGCAGTAGAATTAGGTTTAAGTTCAGATACCTATTTAGCAGATATGATTTCAGAATTAGAAAACAAGACATTTGTTACAAACTCAGATGCTCATTCTTTACCTAAAATTGCAAGAGAATATAATAAAATGATGGTAGAAGATATATCTTTTAAAGAAATTGTAAAAGCATTAAAAAATGAAGATGGAAGAAAAGTAATTGCAAATTATGGTTTAGATCCTAAATTAGGTAAATATCATAGAACTTATTGTGATGATTGCGAAAAAACGATTGAAACAAAAGAACCTGTTGAAGTTTGTCCATATTGCGGAGGAAATAAAGTAACATTTGGTGTTTTTGATAGAATAGAATTAATAAAAGATAAGGAAAAATCAATGAGTCCAAAAAATAGACCTCCATATGTGTATCAAATTCCATTAGGATTTATTCCAGGTGTAGGTGGAAAAACAATTGATAAATTGCTAGATACATTTGATACAGAAATGAACATTCTTCATAAATTGTCAAAAGATGATATAGAGTCAGTTGTAGGAATTAAGACAGCCAATATTATAGAAAAAGCAAGAATGGGAGAATGTAGAGTGCAATCTGGTGGAGGAGGAAATTATGGAAAAGTAGTTTAATAATTCAATAAAAATGAATCCTATTCAATAAAAAAAGTTCTATAAATCTTCTTATTGCATACACATTATGTATAAACAATAAGGAGATTTTTATGAAGAAAGAAAAACAACAAAAATTATTAAAAATAATTAAAGAACATGTGATAAACAATAAAAAAGAATATATTGTTATATTTTTAATATTTGTTATTGGCATATTTAGTGGGGTATTTTTTATAAACAATATGCAAGAAACTCCAAAAACAGAAATTTCAGATTATTTGAATTCATTTATAGAAAAATTTAAAGAAATAGAGAATATTGATTTTATAGAACTTTTAAAGCACTCGATTATACAAAATTCAATATTAGCAATTACTATTTGGTTTTTTGGTACAACAGTTATAGGTATTCCAATTGTTTTTGGAATTATATTGTATAGAGGATTTTGTTTAGGCTATACAATTTCTTTATGTATTACAATTTTAGGGTTAGGAAAAGGTATTAGTTTTGTACTAGTAACTCTATTACTACAAAATATTTTATTTATTCCTGCCATTTTAGCATTAGCAGTTAGTGGCATAAAGTTATATAAATCAATTGTAAAAGATAAGACAAAAGAAAATATAAAAATAGAAATTTTAAGACATACTATATTTTCAGTGATTATGCTAATAATACTTATTATTGCATCAATTATAGAAATAGGTATATCAACTAATTTGTTAAAGATGGTTGTCAAATATTTTTAAAAAATATCGAAAAATGTATTTACATTTTTAAAATAGTTTGATATAACATATATAGTTTATGTAAATATAATTAAAAAATATAGAGGTAGGGGTAAAAATGGAGAGACAATTAAAATTCTTTTTTAACTTTTTAGAAAATGATAAGAAATTATCAGAAAACACATTACAATCATACAAAAGAGATTTAAAGCAATTTAGAAAATATCTAGAAGATAATGGAATTCA
>CAYVCM010000089.1:0-6589 GCA_964449925.1 uncultured Clostridium sp. | reverse complement strand
TATTCCTCCCATTATTTTATTTTTTTCAATATATCAAAATTTATATTTTTTTACAAGTTCTTTTGCTCAACTTTTATCATTTATCACAACATATTTATTACATCATTATAAATATAAAATGAACCAATTACAAAAGAAACACAATCTGTTTTTTTCTCACAAAATCGGATAGCCTCTTCTAATTCCATTTTATATACTTCTACATTTTGACTAATTTGTTTTGCATAATCATACATCAAATAATTTTCCACATATCGATTTTCATCATTTCCATTTGTAAAAATATATATGTTCCCATCTTCCATCACATAATCTAAAATTGTTTTAAAATCCTTAGACTTCAATACAGAAATAACATAAATCTTTTTTGTTTTCTCATAATAAATATTAATTGTTTCTTTCAAATTTTGAATAGCCTGCTCATTATGTCCTCCATCAAATATAATTGTAGGATTTTCATATATAGTCTCAAATCTAGCTTTATGAATAACTGTTTTTAAACCTTGTCTAATACTATCTTCTGTAATACAATATCCCTTATTTTTTAATATATCACAACCTTCTAATACAATTGTTGCATTTTGAATTTGCCTTTTTCCTTTTAAATTTATTTCCATATTATGATATTTTCTATAATCAAATATCTCTTTGCTATCTTTAAATCTCAAATTTTTTATTTCTAATTTTGATATCATATGTAATGTGCTATGTTTTTCTTTGCAAGTTTGTATAATAATGTTATCTATTTTAGGTTCTTGCTCCATATACACTGTTTCAGAACATTGCTTAATAATTCCTGCTTTTTGTATTGCAATTTCTTCTATTGTCTTTCCTAAGATTTGTGTATGGTCATATCCAACAGAAGTAATAACAGAAATCATAGGATTAATAATATTTGTGCTATCATATAATCCACCTACTCCTACTTCCATTAGAACAATATCTACTTTTTGTTGATAAAAATACATAAATGATATTACAGTAAAAAATTCAAAATAACTAATTTCTAAATTTTCTTTTTCTATCAATGGTTGTATTTTTTCATATATATTTTGTATTTCTTCATCTTTTATATTTTTACCATTTATACTAATTCTTTCATTATAGCAAGTTAAATGCGGTGAAATAAACTTACCTACTTTTAGACCACTCTTTACTAATATACTATTTAGCATTTCTATACAACTACCTTTTCCATTGGTTCCAGTTATATGTATAAATTTTAGATTATCTTGGGGATTTCCTAATAATTTCATTATCTTTTTCATTCTTTTTACTGATAAATCATCTGCTTTTCCATTTGTTAAATTATTTATATATTCTTGTATATTCATTTTTAGATATTCCTTTCAAAATTCACTATTTCTGGTTTGAAAACAATTAAATTTTTCATTCTTCTTCCCACTTAGGAACGAACTCTTCCTCATGCTCTCCTAAATCTTGCATATATCCATTTTTAATATCTAGTTGATACACATAATTTTCAATTTCTTGATATTCTTTTTGGGTTAATTTCCTATTTAACTCTTTTATATCTTTTGACTTATATGTAGGAAAATATTGAGCCATAATATCAATATATACATCTTCATCTATATTTTCTTTCAACCATTTTAAAACTTTTTTACTATTTTCTACATTATTTGGTAATACCAAATGCCTTATCATTAATCCTTTTTGTATCATTCCTTGTTGATTAAATTTAGGACTTCCCACTTGCCTATACATTTCTTGTATAGCTTTTGTTGCTATTTCAAAATAATTGTTAACCTTAGAATATTTTTCTCCGAGACCATTGTCATAATATTTTAAATCTGGTAAATATACATCA
This sequence comes from uncultured Clostridium sp., assembly GCA_964449925.1. GTDB lineage: Bacteria > Bacillota > Clostridia > TANB77 > CAG-508 > CAG-269. Next base: position 4,758 of record CAYVCM010000089.1, on the reverse strand, counting down.
ATATATCCCTCTAATAATTTTAATGTTTCTATATTTTCATATCCATTTGTGTTATAAATAATAGGAATCGTTAATCCGCCTTTTCTTTGCTAGTTTTATTGCATCTATAATTTGAAGTCCATAACTTGTAGGTGTTACTAAGTTAATATTTTCTGCATGCTTATCTTGTTGTTCTATCATAATATTTGCTAATTTTTCTATTGAAATTTCTTTTCCTTTTCCTTGCTGACTAATTTCATAATTTTGACAATACACACAATTCAAATTACAATTTGAAAAAAACACAGTTCCTGAGCCGTGTTTTCCACTAATACAAGGTTCTTCAAACTTATGAATAGAATATAGTGCTATTTTTATTTTATCTGTACTTTTACACCTACCTATTTCATTTTTTAATCTATTAACTCCACATCTATGTGGACAAATTTCACATTTTGCTAAATCCATTATCTTCACCATTTCACAATACTATATATCTTGTACACTTTTTACATATAAATTACCATCTTCATCTGTTTTTAAGTAAATTTCCTTTTTTGTAAAATTATCTATATTGTCTTTTACAAGTTGTTGTATATTAGTTTCATCTTCTGTACTTTCGACTTCTCCTATTGTTTCATCATTTAGATTTTTTATCAAAATATTGTATTCAGAACTTGTTGTTTCATACCATTCTGAATAATCTTCCAAATACTCTACAATTTGTACAATATATCCATCTTCTTGTTTTTGTATAGTATTTAACAAAAAGACATCCTCTTGATTATCTAATCCACTACCAATTGCATAGTATATGTCTGTTTCTTCATCATATTCCATATACTCATATCCATCTACCGGAAAATCCTTTTGCAAATCTTCACCAAAAAGTTCTCTTATTTTATCTTGTAATTGTTCATAAGTAACCTCATATTCTTCTAAATTTTTCTTAACAACTTCCCATAGCCAAATATCTGGTGCATCATTAATATCATTAAATGTTGGTAATGCATCACCAGTAATTTCTCTCCACATATATATCTTTTGTAAATATGTTTCGATTTTAGTAATTTCATCTATTGATACTTCTGTTTGTTGATTACTAGTTATTTGATTTTGCCTATATGCATACATTCCTACAAATATTATTAATAATATGATAATAATGATAATTAATTTTTTCATTGGCATTTTCTCCTAATTTTCTATTATTATATATAAAAATTTTATTTTTATATACTTTTTTTCACTTTTTGCAAAATTTAACATCTTTTCCTCTTCTTATTTTGATATAATTAGATTTATTACTAATGAAAAGGAGGGGAAATGAATGAATGTCATAAAATTACATGATAAAGATACAAGAGTTGTTGGTAATATAACTGGCCAAATAACTATCTCTATCTATAATGGAGAATTTAAAGGACATCCTAATTTCCTAATACAAGCAGATCACTCTGTGTCTGAAATTGCAGACATAATTGAAGACGTTTTACAATCTTACTGAGACACATTACTGTGTCTTTTTTTAACATTTTGTACAATTATTTGTATTTTTTCTCTTTTTGTATTTATTATAAAAACAGCAACACAAACGATAAATGTTATTATACTTATAATATTAGCTATTTTCATAACAATTGTTTTTTCATATGTTAATGTATATGTTCCACTTTCTTGGATAGTTGCTTGCAAAAATCCATTTTCACTTTCTGTTAATTCTATTTCTTCTCCATTAACTTCTAATTCATATCCCATATAATAAATTCTTGGCAATTCAATTATTAATTCTTCTGATGTATCTACTTCAAATATTAAATCTGGTACATCATCTAGAATTTTTGTAATTTCTCCTGTTCCACTTTCTATAATTATTTCATTATTTCTATTTTCAAAATATTCTAAATTATTTATTGCTTTTTCTGGTAGATATTCTTTTTCATTTCCAACAGCTTTTTCATTATTAATGTCTGTTATATCTATTTGTTCTTCTTCTAAATGATCTATATAAATATATGTTCCCAGTATTGTTAGGATTAATAAGCCACAACTAATAATTTTAAAATATTTTTTATTTTCTATTTGCTTTAAAGTAATTCCTGCTATTAAAATTGCTCCAAATACAATATAAATTACCAATCTCCACGGAAATTGTAAGTTTTGTAAAACACCTGATACATAATACCATGGAAATAAATCTGTTATCATAATAGTTGATAAAGCTGTGAATACAATTAAAAATATCCATATTTTTTCTTTCCATAGTTTTTTCTTAATTATAAAAATTAAGCTTATAAAAAACAATACTGTTACAAATAGTTGAAGATTATATCTAATAAAATGAAAGTCGATTTCTCTATTAAATGCAAATAATTCAGATATAGAAATTGTACTATATTTTAACCCACCTTCGCCAGTCATGTAATTTGGTATAAATATAGCATAACTTCCTTTTATTTTTATTTCTAATAATGGCATCCAGAATGCAGATGTTAATAATAATGTAATCCCAGATGCTAATATTAAATACATAATATTCCTTTTTGTGAAAATTTGCTTGAAATACACAATAAAAAATGTTATTAAAATCATTATTGTAAAATATATTGTCATTGCTAAATGTGAATATATTGCTAATGTGTATCCTAATATAAAACATATCAAAAATCTTTTATAGTTTTTTTCTACTAAATATAACAGTCCTAATACGATTAATGGTATAGCAATAGGTATAAACATTTCTGAAAATGAATCTCTAACAAATACTTCTGCTAAGTGATATGGTGCTGTCATATAAAATAATGATAATAACATTGCTATTTTTTTGTTTTTAAAAATTTTCTCTCCCAAAAAATAGAAAGTAACTCCTGATGCAAAAAATGTTAACCATTGTGTTATACGCATTCCAACAGCAACATTTCCAATATTGAAAATACTCAATAGTTTTGTAATATATGCTGCTATTAAGTGTGGAATTGGAGGATAAAAGAAATTTGTTCCATAACCTAATCCATTTGCTATATATTTTAATGGTTCTTGTACTGTTAAATTGTCCCAAGATAGTTGATCAACAATTGCTGTTATTGTTGCTAAGTGAAAATCTGTATCATGTCCTTTAATATATCCATTTGGCAAGTCAATTAGCATAATGATAATGCTAAATATGAAGATTGCTAATATATATTTTACTTTTTGTTTCATATTTCTCACCTTTTATTTTTCTTACATGTCTCATTATATGCTATTCTTCCCTTTTTATCAAGATATTTTCTTAAAAAATCAGGTTGTCATATATAATAAATTTATGTATAATGTATAAGGGAGATTTTTATGGACGAAAATCAAAAACATACCCAAGAGGTATATATAGATAAAGCACTTTTTTTCTTAAAAATTTGTATAGGTATTTTTGCATTTGATGGCATTACATACTTAATTCCTTTTTTTTATAATGCCATTGGTTTTGGGAATGAAAATGCTTTCGATTTTGGGCTTATTTTTGAAGTAATTTCATTTGTTTTTCTTTTAATTTCTATTGACCGATTAAAATCTAATGCTTTACAAAGTTGCAAAAAAAGTATCATTATTGCTATGATTCCTCTTGGTTGGTTAATCATTTATGATTTCATTTCTTTATTGGCTAATTTTGGAGAAGTAGCTGGAGAAGTCATTTCTTATTATATAGGATTAGATAAATATTTCTATTTTTTAAGTCCTTATCTTGTAGATATAACCTTAGTTGCATTAGTATTGTTATTGTTTAAATCTTATTCTTCTATTAGTAAAGCTGATGGAACAACTGCTAGTATTGATAATTATACAGATACATTTTACAAAAAATTATAATTAAAAAAACATTATCTATTGCATATTGCAAAATAGATAATGTTTTTTTAAAATTTTATATTTTCTTCTTCATCAAATAACACTGCATCATCTTTGTATAATGATTCTTTTTTATTTTCTATATTAGCTAATCTATATGCTAGATAAAAAATAATACAAATTGTAATAGCATATAAAATTAAAAATAATGTTGTTTTAATTTTAAAATTTGTATACGCACTTACACTATTTTCTATGTATTCTTCCTCATCATCTAGATACTGTATTCCAGATAAACTAACTGTAACATGTTTTGATGTATTAATTGTGGTTCCTTCTTGTTCATATATTTCATAAAATTCACTAAAAGTTTCTTCATTATATTGGCTATCTAAATACATTTTTAGACCAAAATTTATACAAAGAACACATAAAGATAAAATACTTAATAGTCTCAAACTTTTTATAATGTTTTCTTTATTTTTTGATAAAATTGTAATCAATACCGCTAATACAAATGTAGCAATAATACTAATTATTTGAAATGTTAAAAATGTTTCTTTCGTTTCTGCAATAGGATCATCAAATGTAATTTGATAAGCAAATAAATATACTGAAATTACTATTAAAATAATAAGAAATGCTGAAATTAATTCCATTGCAATAAAACTTTTATCATATTGTATAATAATAAATCTATGTCTCCAATAGTGTGAATAATGTGGTGCTCTATATCCTCCGTTTCCATTACTTTTCCCTGTATCAATGTTAGGAACTTGTCCTCTATTTCTATACATATTTCTACCCCTTTTATTATATTTCAAAATTATAAATATCATATCATATTTTTTATTGCAATGTTTTAATTATAGAAAACTAATTTGCTCATTTTTTATTTCCCAACTTTTTTGTTTAGCTTCTGTTATTTTATCTCCTTCTTCATTTCCTCCAATC
>CAYVCM010000088.1:0-6651 GCA_964449925.1 uncultured Clostridium sp. | reverse complement strand
CCTAATAACACTAATATACGTGTGTGTGTGTGTGTGTGTGTGTGTGTGTACAGCCGTCTGGCTTTCAGGCTTTTTCATTTCTTTCATTCTTTTTTCTCTCCTTTTTTATCAAAATACTCTTTCCTGTTTTTAGTACGTGTCCCCAAAAACAGCTACTTTTAAACACAAAAAATAGACTTTCATTTAGCACAATCTCTCTGCTAAACAAAAATCTATTTCTCCTAATTTTATACTATTTAATTTTAAATTTTTTCCCATCACTTTAAGAGTAGCAACTATTACTACTCTTATTTTTTCTATTAAGCTAATTATAAGTGTGTGTGTGTGTGTGTGTACAACCACAAGGCTTTCAAGCTTTTCTTTCATCATTATACTATTTTTCCTTTGTTCTTATTTTTCATAATTATCTTATACCAAACTATTTTTTATGTCAATAGAAATTTTTGACAACTTTTAAATTTTTAAAGCAAAACTCTACTATTTCCACATCTATCTCATTTCCACTAATTTTAGTGATTTTGGGGACGGGGTCAAAAATCACCCTTTTTAAGTAAAAAAAAGAAGCTATTAAGCTCCTTTAATCATAATGTCCTCTACAAGAAACAATTATTAATTTATCATTTTCAACACAATATACCAATCTATTTTTTGAATCAATTCTTCTACTCCAAAATCCTGACAAATTTTCTTTCAAAGCTTCAGGTTTACCAATTCCTTCAAAACTATTTCTTTGAATGTCTTTAATTAAAAGATTTATACGTTTTAGTGTCTTTTTATCCTCCTGTTGCCATTCAAGATATTCTTGCCAAGCTCTTTCATCCCAAAGTAGCTTCATTATTCATCCTCTTCTTCTATTAAATTATGTTCTTCAAGTTGTGCTGTACCATTTTTAATTTCAGCTACTACCTTTGCAAGATATTCCATATTTTTCTTAGAATAGAATTGATCTGTTTCAATTTCAAAAGGTATTCTTTGTTCCCTAACTACTGTTTTTACGAAAATATTAATAGCAGTTGTTATATTCATTCCTGTTTCTTCACAAAATTTTTCAAATTCTTTTTTTAAATTTTCATCCATACGTATATTTATCTGTGTTTGTGCCATAATTCATACACTCCTTCCCTTTATAAAAATATTATACATCAGCATAAATATAATGTCAACATTTTTATATACATTGTATTTATATTTATATACGAACTATGTTTTTTATTAGTATACTACATTTAATATAAAGCAATAAATTTATTTTATACATTTAAACAGAAAATTTTTTTGAGATACAGGTCAAAAATCACCATTTTTAAAACAAAATAAAAAGCTATAGATATTAAACTATTTAATATTTATAGCTTTTTTATTTACTTTCCTGTTTTTGGTACGTATCCTCAAAAGCAGTTACTCTCCTATTTCTATGTCCGTCTCATTTTCACTAATTTTAGTATCTACACTTTAGTCTTTCTCTTCTAAAGTATCAGTATCTATTTCAAAAGATTCTTCAATTTGACTTTGAGTAGCAGTATCCTCATCTACTGAATACTCAACCACATATTCATTATTATCAGTTACATATATATTTGCATCCTCTAAAGTTTCTTCTGTTCCATCTTCATTAACAATTGTGATATTTATCCTATCTTTGATTTTTTTCACCAATTCTCCATCTGTTGCAGCATTTACTGTAAAAAAGCTACCTGTTATCATAACTAAAACTACTGCTGCTATAGAAATTATTTGTTTTCTTTTACTCATTTTCATATTTTCCTCACTTTCTAAATTAGATACAACTATTCTTCTTTTCACATCTTCAACAATTTTTTTATTTAATTCGCTATCTTTCATAGTCATACCCTCTTTCTTTTAAATTTTTCTTGATAAGCTTTCTTGTTCTATAAAGACTAATTTTCACTTTTGGCTCTGATATTTTTAATATCTTAGCTATGTTTTTAATCTTTTTTTGATTATAGTAAAACATCATGAAAATATTTTTATCAACATCTTTTACATTATCCAATGTATCTGAAACTATTTTAGATTTCTCATTGTTTTCGATTAATCGTTCAATATCTACACTGCTTATTATACTATTATCAAATAGTTCAATATTCGTAATATCAATATTATAATTAGCATATTTCTTTTTTATTAGATTCTTTGTAATTCCAATTAAATATGGTTTTACAGGAATCTCTTTATCTAATCTTTTGTAATTTTTCCAAAAAATAAGAAAAACATCTGATAAAGTCTCTTCAATATCTAACTCATTTGATAAACTATTTTTTAGAATCTTATAAATATATGAATTATATTTACTAATTACTTTCTCAATATTTAAAGTATCCTCTTCTTCAAATGAATCTAATGTTTCATCTCTCATGTTAGGCCTAAACTCCTTCTAAAAGTACTTTCACTTATATAATCCCATTATATCAAAAAAGGTTACACTAAAATAAAATTTTTCATACAAAAAAAGAAGCTACCAAGCTTCTCTATTTGTATAACTTAAATTAATTTAATAAATTTCTTCATAAGTACATACCGCATGTACTAATATCCTATTTTTTCCTGAACTATCACATGTAGATAAAGTTAATACTTTATCTGATTTATCTGGTATAATATTATATGATGTTGAACTTCTTTTTAACATTTCTGTAATAAATTCTTGTTGCTCTTCTTCTGTTACTATATTTGACTTTATTGCATAATCTTCTGGCTCTTCAGTATAAGAAGAAAATACTTTATAAGTTAATTTTTTTGTTTCAGTATAAATTTCTATTGTTATATCAGTTCCTAATTCATTATTTATTATTTTTTGTAATGGTTCAAACATCAGACCAGACTTTAAATTATGACCATATATAACAGTATTTTTATCTATAAAATCATCTGAATTTTTATAATCCATAAAAATCCATCCACACGTATTATATTCTTTGTTTATATCTCTATGAAGATAATAATCATTATCAGTTGTTTTTACAACAGGATAATTTATTTCAGTTCCATCTATCTTTATCCATGCTACAACATCTGAATTTACATTTTTTAGTTCTTCAAAATTTATTGGATTTGTATTACTTTCATCATCTGACTCGTCAGAAAAAGCAATTTCTATCATGCTATCTATTAAATTAGAGGTTTTTTTGTTATATATAAACCATCTTAATAAATTAATAAATGCAAATAAAAATATTATTAGAAAAATTAAAAAAAATACAATTTTCCATTTTTTTACTTTACTTTTTTCCTTATCATGTTTTGACATATAAACTCCTAAATTAACAAGAGGCATATAATATCAAATATATGCCTCTTATCTATACAAATTATTTTTTCTTAATTACAAAAATCATTCCTAATAATGAAACAATCATTATTGCTATAAGAGCTACAATATTCATATCTCCTGTATGTGGAGATGTTGTTAATGATTCTACTACTTCTTGAGCCTCTGATGTACTTTCTTCTCCACTAGTAATTTCACTATTAACTGTGTTTTCATTATTTTCTGTATTATCAGAATTTGTAGAATCTGACTCATTAATTTCTATAACATTTAATACAGTTTGAGATGTAATAGTATTAATTGTTCCATCTCCTTGTTTTACATTTACATAAACAGTCAATACTACTTCTCCTGCTTTTAATCCTGTTACTAATCCATTTTCATCTACTGTTGCAATTGATGGATTAGAAACATTATATGATATACTTTCTATTGTATCTGTATAATCTGTAGGACTAAAAGTAATTTCTAATTGTGTAGTATCACCTTCTGATATTTCAGTTTTTTCTAAAGAAACATTTATAGATTCAATATGTTTTTCTGTTACAGTAATTTCGATAGAATCTGATATTCCATTTACTGTTTGAACAGTAATTGTAGCTGTTCCAACTCCTACCGCTGTTACTACTCCATTTTCATCTACTGTTAAAATACTTTCATCACTTGATGCCCATGTAACATCATCTGTTGAATCTACAGGGTTAAGAGTAACACCTAATTCTACAGAATTATTTATAAGCATTGATTCAATCACATTACTAATTGAAATTGAACTTGCAGTTATTTCTGTTACTTCCACATCTCTTGATGCTGTTATTCCATTTCCATAATCAACAGTAATTGTAGCTGTTCCAACTCCTATTGCTGTTACTATTCCATTTTCATCTACTGTTGCAACATTTTCATTACTTGTTGTCCATGTAGCATTTGGTATTATAGTTACATTTTCTGGATTATATACTACTTTTAATTCTCCTGTTTGATTTTTAATTAATTCTAAAACACTATCTTTATTTTCTATTGCAACACTTTCTAATTCTACATCTACTGTAATTTCACAAGTTGCTTTTTTTCCATCTAATGTTGCTGTAATTACAACTTTTCCAGGTGCTACTGCTGTTACTAAACCATTTTCTACTGTTGCAATACTTTCATCACCTGATGTCCATATAACATCATCTAATGAAGGATCTGCATCTTCTGGATTTTTACTTACTGTTAATTGTACTGTATTATTGTTTCCATTTACAACCAAATTTTCACTTTCTGAGCTTAATGAAATTGATTCAAGTGTGCATATAACTGTAACTTCACACTCTGCTGTTAATCCTGTTGAAGAAGTAGCAATAATTTTTGTTGTTCCAGGTTTTACTGCTGTTACAACTCCATTATTATCTACTGTTGCAATATTAGTATCTTTTGAACTCCATGTTATTGTTACATCATCAGTTGTATTTTCTGGTAAAACATAAGCTGTTAATGTTTCTGTATTACCTTTTTCAATTGATGTACTCTTTTTATTAATTACTACTGTAGTAATATTTACTTCTGGTACTGTTACTTTAATTTCAGTAGAAATTCCATTTACTGTAGTTGCTTTAATCATCGCTTCTCCTGGTGCTACAGCTTGAACTATAGTATTTCCTTGATCATCTGTTGTTACTATTGCAACAGATTCATCACTTGATTCCCAAGTTAAAGCTTTTGATTCAACAAACTCGTCAGGATTAAAACTAACATTTAATATTTCAGTTTGTCCTTTATATAATTCTATATTTCCATTTTCTATAGTTATACTTTCAATATGAGCTTGAACTGTTACTTCACAAGTTGCTGTAAATGTCTTTCCAGTTGAGCTAGTAGTCATTGTTACTGTAATTGTTGCTGTTCCTGTTCCTACTGCTGTTATTGTTCCATTATCACTTACTGTTGCAACATCAGTATCTGATGTCTCATATTTTATTGTTGCACTTTCATCTGCTGTTTCTGGAACAGTAGTAACTTCTAATTTTTCAGTAGAATTTTTATCCATTGTAATTGAAGTTTTATTTAATGAAATTCCTGTATATGGTTGATTTACTGTTACTTCACAAGTTGCTGTTTTTCCACTTGTTGAAGTTGTAGCTGTAATTGTTGCTGTTCCTTTTGAAACTGCAGTAACTTGTCCATTACTATCTACACTTGCAACATCTGAGTTGCTAGATGTCCATGAAATTGTTCCCTGCTCAGAAGAAGAATCTTCTGGTATGTATGTAACTGTTAACTTTTCTGTATCTCCTACCCATAAAGTAGAAGTTGATTTATTTAATGTAATGGTTTTTTCTGGATTTACTGTAATTGTATATTCTTTTGAATCATTACCTAAAGTAGCAGTTAAAATAGCTGTTCCCTCAGATACACCAGTAACTGTTCCATTAGCATCTACTGTAAAAATATTTGTATCAGAAGATGTCCAAGTAATATCAGATAATGCGATTCCAGTTTTCACCTCTACATCTTCCCATCCGATATTTAAAATACTTGCACTTGTAGGTGATAATGTCTCGCCAATATCAATTGTATTAGTTTCACTTAATCCATTAATTGTTAATGTGATTGGTACTGTATCTGTTGAAATTGTAATTTTCTGTGTAGTTGTACTTGTTCCTGAATAACTCGGTGTTTCTACCGCATCTTGAGTAGAAAATACTTGAACCCAATAAGTCATTCCAGATGATGTCGTATAACATCCTATTCCTATAGATTTATAACTGTCCTTTAATATATTTGCTCTATGTCCATCAGAATTCATCCATTGTGTCATAGCACCTGTTGCTGTTGAGCTTCCAGCTGCCAAATTTTCTCCAATTACAATTATATTATCAGTAGTTGTATATGAGTTCGCTAAACTTCCATCTGGTCTTGTATGTGAAAAATATACCGCTACCTCTTCTGCTCTTTCCATAGCATAATCACATAAGCTTTTATCTAATGAGATTTCCGATACCCCTTCATTAGTACGTTCTTGATTTACTAATGTAAATACTTCATTTGCCTTATCATAATTTCTTGTACCAGTAATTGTTACTGTTACACTTTCACTTGCAATTACTGGAACTGTTATTAAACTTGATAAAATTGCTAATATTAATAATATAGCAATAAACTTTTTTTGAGTTTTTTTCATTTTTGTTATTTCCCCCTTTTTAAAATACAAATATATTATATCTCTATTTTTATTTTAGTCAAATACTTTTTTTATTTTTTTAAATAGTATAACTTTTTTATAAATTTAAAAAGGGTGATTAAGGGTGATTTTTGACCCCGTCCAAAATCACCCTATTGTATTTTTAAGGAAAATGTGCTATAAATATGATGTTATA
>CAYVCM010000087.1:0-7050 GCA_964449925.1 uncultured Clostridium sp. | reverse complement strand
AATTTGAGTATAGAAATTGTTAAAGAAAAAAGTGAGGAATGCTCATTTTGCTAATACTTTATGTCGCATTGGGGACGTTTCTTTTTGAGACATTTTTGGGGAACGGTGATGATTTTTTGCTTCGTCCCCAAATCATCACCGTTCCCCAAAAATGTCTCAAAAAGAAACGTCCCCAATGCGACAAAAATGAAACAACTCCAATGCGACACTTTATCTACTTTGCTGTACAATTTCTACAATATCAGAAATATATTCTCCAATAATAGGAATATTTAATGCAACGATTCTTCGCAATATCAAAATTAAAATAGCTGTTATAATTGTTACTCCTATACCAATTCCTACACCTCTGAATAATCCAGCAATAAGATTTCTTTTTATAATTTCTTTCTTACTACCAAAAATATATGTCCATTCTTCTATATTTGTTTTTTGAAATAAATCTAACAATTGATTAATATTATTATTTAACAAATCTATTTTTTTATTTTGCATATTTTTTATAAATTTAAACATAAAAAATCCACCTTATTTATAGAGTGGATTTTTTATTTCATTTTTATTCTAATTTTTTCATGCTTTCTTTATTTTTACTTTTTTATATTAAACAAATTCTTTATTCTGTGCTTTCATTTACTATTTCATTTTCAGTATTTTGGTAAATTGTATTTTCATCTATTTCTTCTTCCGTTGTATCATCAGTTTCTTCTGTTTCTTCCTCATACATTGTTTCTAAAGAATCTATTAAAGCTTGCAATTTTTCAATATCACTTCCTATCATAGTCCAATCGCTACTATTTGTCGATTCTTTTAAATTTTGGTTTGCCTTTATGATTGAGTCTATTAAAGAATCAATATCTTCTGTATTTTCTACTTCAATATTTACTGCTGAATTCGAAAGAAGATTTTCAAGTGCCTCTTCTAATGTATCTCCAATAGCTACTTTGCTACCTGAAGCAACAATTACTTTTTTTAGTAACGGTATATCTGATTCATTTATCATTGTTTGATAAATTGGTTCAACATACAGTAATGTATTTCCAATCGGCACAATAATCATTTGTTTTGTAATTCTTGTTCCTGTTGTTTCTAATGCTTCCAACTCTGATGATATTGCTTCATCCTCTTCAATTTGATTATCTAATTGTATTGGACTAACTATATTGCTGTCTGCCGAGAAAGTATATAATGTCAGTTTGTTTGTTCCTCCATCTGTTGTTCCCACCAGATAAGAAATTATATTTTGTCTATCATTTGGTGTATATACTTGCATTAATCCTAATTCTTCTCCATCGTCCGTCTGAACCATGATATAATATGGCTCCATATATGTTCCTGTTGATTTTGTTGAATTTAAATTATTATACCTTACAAAATCCCACAAATCATCCGAACGGTATAATACATCTGGTTTTACATTATGATAAATCTTTAATAATTCTGCTTGTACATTATATAAAAATTCTGGATATACAAAATGTTCTGCAATATCTTCTGGAATTTCTTCATCCAAATCTGCAAATAGTGTTGGATAGATATTTCTATATGCCATAGCAATTGGATCTGTTCTATCTGTAATATAGAATTGCATTGTTCCATCATATGCATTTATAATTACTTTTATAGAATTTCTTATATAATTAATATCTCTTGTTACACCTTCATGTTCAATTTCTGTATATTGTGAATATGGATAACTACTTGAAATTGTATAAGCATCTAATACCCAATAAATTTCTCCATCATCACTAATAACTGTATATGGTTCTTCATCATACATTAAGTATGGTAATGCTTTTTTTGCTCTTTCTATAACATTTCTATTAATTAGTATTTTACTATCACTAGTAACTTCACTAGAAAAAGCTAAATTAATATCTCCTTTGTATATTCCTAAAACAAGTCTATCTAAAAATCCTAGTTGTAGTCCTGCTTCTCCATCATAGGTTGATGTTACATCATTACCATTTTCATCTGTATAATCATATTCTTCCGTGCTTTTTGTATTTGTTACAATTGTTGTTGCATCTTCATCTGATGTAAAATAAATTCCTGGTTCTGTTATATCAATAACTTCATCATTCCCTGATACATTCTTTTGAATATATTCTATATTTCCTGTTTCTGAACTTTCTGTTGCTGATGCAATAATTTCTCCATAGCCGTGTGTATATTCATAAGTTTTATCATTATAAGTCCTTCCTGAACTATTAATATCTCTTAAAGATAAATAAACAAGTTTATTTTCATTTCCAATTTTATATTTTGCTAAATTTGCACTTCTATATGTATAATAACCTGTACTAGTTTGGGTATTTTCTAAAGTTGTTAATACTGCTTCTTCACTAATTATTGGTATATTATTAATAATATTTTCATTTTCATCTAGCTCCTCTTCAGTTACAGTTCCTGAATACTCAACCGATGTTTCTTCAACATTTAATCCATATGCATTTTGTGTATTTTCAATATTTTGTGAAATATATGTTTTTTCTCTATCCAATTCATTTGAATTTACATAGATCAAATCAAATGCTATCATAATCACAAACAATATTACTAAATAAATTGGAATAACTGCCAAATTTTTTAAAACTCGTGCTGTGTTTCCTTTTTTAAAGTATTTTAATGCTCTATATGCAAAAATAACAATAACAAAAGCAAATATAATGTATCCCCATAATTTAATTGTAGATTCTGTCATTCCTGCACCAGTAATTTCTATGTTATCATCAATAGTCATAATTTTTCCAAACATTAAATTTTGTGTACTTAAAATAGTAATAACTGCAACACCTATAATAATAAGTAAAGCATTTCTTGTTAACTTTTTCATAAATAAACTTTCTTTTACCATTTGGCTGTCTACACCATCAAAATATCGATTAAATACTAATATGTAATATACTGACATATATATAGTTAATCCTATAACAATTCCTAATAAATAGTATACTATTAATTCAATTAGTGGTTTTAAAAATACATAATAGCCAATGTCTAGTCCAAAGATAGGATCTGTTATTCCAAAAGAAGTATTTGCCATTACAAGCATAATTTTTTGCATCATAACTCCAGACATAATAACACTAACAATGATAGAAATAACAAGTGATATAGATTTATTTGGGAATTTAGGTATTTCTTTCTTTTCTTTTTCAAAAAATGGTTTTAATCCTTTTTTGATACCTCGATTAGTCATATATATTATGAAAAATAGAAGCACAAAATTTATAGCCATGATTGCATATCTGTATACTAAATTTGTATAAAAAACCTCAAGATAATTTTCACCTAATTCTAAATATTCTAAATAACTTCCTCTTATTTGAATATAAGAAGTAATGGCAAATATTAAAATAAATAAAATTACCAATATCATTCTTACTTTACTTTTTTTCTTCTTGTTTTCTGCATTAGGAGTTTTTTCCTCTTTTACTTTTTGTTCTTTTACATTTTTTTCTTTTGTTTTTTCTTCTTCTACTTTTTTTTCTTGTGTAGTGTTATTTAATTCGTCTGATTTCATGTTTTCCTTCTTTTCTTCTCCCAAAATCATTCCTCCTTTTTTAAACTACTTAAAGTTCATTTTTTTATTTTTATATAGTTAAATTTTTAAAGAAATATAGCAATTTGTTAATTAAAAATTGCAAAGCAGTTTCTCTCTATTTAATTAAATAATAGCTTTTACAAAATCTTCTGCATTAAATACTTCCATATCATCAATTTGTTCTCCAACACCAATAAATTTTACAGGTATTTTGTTTTCTTCCACAATTCCAATAACTACTCCACCTTTAGCTGTGCCATCTAATTTTGTTAATACTAGACCTGTTATATCAGCTTCTTCTTTAAATGCTTTCACTTGTGAAATTGCATTTTGTCCAGTAGTACCATCTATTACTAATAAAACTTCTTTGTCTGCCTCAGGCATTTCTTTATTGATAACTTTTTGTATTTTGTTTAATTCATCCATTAAATATTTTTTGTTATGAAGTCTTCCTGCAGTATCTACTATTAGCACATCTGCATTTTTTTCTCTTGTAATTTTTATAGCATCATAAACAACTGACGCTGGGTCTACTCCCTCTGCTCTTTTTACAATATCTGCTCCAGAACGATTTGCCCAAATTTCTAATTGCTCTACTGCTGCTGCTCTAAATGTATCTGCTGCTGCAACTACAACTTTTTTCCCATCTTTTGTTAATCTATTTGCAATCTTTCCAATAGAAGTTGTTTTTCCTACACCATTTACACCAACTACTAATATAACAGATGGCTTTGTATTTAAATGCAAACTTATATCTGTCACTTCTAATATTTTTTGCATTTCTTCTCTTAATGCTTTTTTTACATCTTCTTCATCTTCTATTTTTTCTTTTTTAATTCTTTCTCTTAGTTGATTAATAATTTTTACAGATGTATCCATTCCCATGTCTGACATAATTAAAATTTCTTCTAGTTCCTCTAAAAAATCTTCATCTACTTTTCTAAAATTACTAAATACTGTATTTATTTTATCATCAAACGATGTCTTTGTTTTATGTAGTCCATTTTTTAATTTATCAAAAAATCCCATAGTTACATTCCTTTCTGCATTTTTCTTTTAACTTCATATATTGTAACATACTTTTTTTAATATTTCCATTAAATTCAATAAAAAAATGAACTCTGCTGTACACAGAGTCCACTACATCATATTTAATTTTTTATTTTATTGTGTCAATTTTTGTATATTTTATTCTAATACAAATAATTCTCCTATTGGTTTTGCTTCATTTATCCTTTTTATAGCTTCTGCAAATAATGGTGCAATTGTTAATACTTTTATTTTGCTACTTTGTTTTTCTTTTGGTAAAGGAATAGTATTTGTAATAACTAGTTCCTTTATTGGAGATTCTTCTATTCTTTGTACAGCATTTGCTGATAATACACCATGTGTACAACCTGCATATATTTCTTTTGCTTGAAATCTTTCTAAGATTTTTGCTGTTTCAATCAAAGATCCTGCAGTATCTACTTCATCATCAAATATGATAGCTTCTTTATTTTTTACATCACCAATAACAGTACTTGCTATTGCTCTATCATCATTGCCTGCTCTTCTTTTATCAATTAATGCAATTGGACAATCAAAATATTCTGAATATTTATATGCTTTTTTTGAACTTCCTGCATCTGTTGCTACAATAACCATATCTTTCAAATTTTTCTCTTTAAAATATTTTTGTAAAATATTTTGTGCTGATAATCTATCACAGTTAATATTAAAATATGCCTGAATAGCTGGGTTATGTAAATCACAAGTAAGTACTCTTGTTGCTCCTGCTGCTTCTAATAGTTGTTGCATTAGTTTTGCTGTTACAGGTATTCTTGGTTGGTCTTTTTTGTCTGATCTTGAATAAATATAATATGGTAAGATAACATTAACATTTTTAGCTGATGCTCTCTTGAATGCATCGATAACAATCAATAATTCCATTACACGTTCATTAACTGGTGGCATTGTTGTTTGTACAATATATATATCTTGATCTCTAACAGTTTCCTTAATTTGTACAAATGTGTTGTCATTTTTAAATTTTAATATGTCTATTTGTCCCATCGGCAAATTTAGATAATCACATATTTCTTTTGTAAAATTTTCTGCACTTTTACAGGCAAAGATTTTAATATTTTCCATTATGAAATTCCTTCCTTTCTTGAGGTTCTAATATAGTTGAAATTAATGTAATTTTTTCAACAATTTCCCCTTCTATTTATTTTACTTTAATAGTATATCATCTTTTTACAAATTTTCCAAGTATTATTTAAAATTCGACATTTTTATAAAAATGTTATGTTACTGTTTAGATTATTCCTCATAAATAAAAAACATTGCATATTTTTTACACAATGTTTTTTAAAATATTATTTTATGATACTGTTACAGAATCAAATTCTTCTCCATCTATATAGATATAATAAGTTCCTGATTCAATTTTGGAATCACTAATAATTAGTGTTGAAAAATCTTGGTCAGCTATAAACTCTATTATTTCTTCACCTGTTTCATCTATTAAACTTATATCTGCTCCTTCTGAAATTGTAGTATTTAAGTCTATTGAAACTGATTTCTGTGTTGAAGTACTTTCTGGAAGTTCTAACATATCAGAACCTAATGCAATAACAGTTCCACCATTTATTTCATAACCATCATCTGTATCAATTCCTGAATCGCCACCAACAGAGGAACCCATTGTGTAAATATATCCACCATTTATTATTAAGTTTTGATTAGAATCAATTCCATCACCACTTGCATTAATATAAATAGTTCCATCATTTATTGTGATAAGACCTCCATCTCCTCCTGCATTTATTCCATCATCTTCAGATTCTATATTAATTATTCCACCATTTATTGTTATGTCTTTTGTTTCTGTTGCAATTCCTTCTCCTTCTTCTTGATTTCCATAAACATTAAGTGTTCCTGAACCTTCTATTGTTAGATTACCAAGTGAATATATACATCCATCATACTCGCTTGAACCACCATCTGACAATGTATTTGTTGTGTTTTCTAATAAGTTTATTGTTAAGTCATTTGTAGAAATATTTGCTATTGCTGCTGTTGAATTACTTTGTATTGTAACATTATTTAAGTTTAATATAACTTCATCATCTGCATTTATTAAAACAGCATAATCAAATTCTCCTGTTAGTGTGTATGTTCCAGCATTTTTTATTGTAATATTAGAAGAATAGTTGCTTAAATCAATGTTTTCTTCTGTTACAATTTCACCTTCATCAATGCTATCTGCTGTTGTTTCTTTTTGAGTTGTTTCTTCCATTGGATTTCCTCTTTCTATTTGCCTTTCATCAGTACGATTTTGCGTATTTGCTATTATAAAAAGTAGTATTCCTAAAATGATTATTAGGATAATAATGATAATGATTTTTATGGTTGTTTCTTTTTTCATATTAATAGTTCTCCTTTATTTTTTATTTATTATACAGGAGGTTTTTGAAATATTTGTGACTTTTTTGTAATTTTGATTTGCATTTTGAAAA
>CAYVCM010000086.1:0-7138 GCA_964449925.1 uncultured Clostridium sp. | reverse complement strand
AGTTATTGACATCTATAATAATGACAGCCATATTTATAGTAGTGATTTACGGAGGCTATTTCTTAATTACATATTTTTGCAGTAAAAATATTATAAAGGAAAAATAATAATATATATAACTTAAATTACTATTCAGAGTTAATATGGTAGCAAGGTGTGAAGATACATTATTTTAAATTGAATAAATGACGAATGTGATTGGAAAATGATTAGAACCTCTTAAATTTTTTTATGGAAAATGTTCGCGCTTGACGTGAAAGGGTGCCATAAAAAAATTTTAGAGATTCTTGAAATTTGTATTGAGCCGAGGAATTTATGAAAGTTAAAATAATGTATCTTCACACCTTGTTACCATATTAACTCTGAATAGTAACAAACTGAATATGAAAATCAAGAAAATATACTTGTCTATTTTTGATTGTTAATATATAATGTTAAAGAAAAAATATAACAATATAATCAAAAATAGAAAGGATGCCATAAAATGGGGGATATAAATGTATTTTCAGGGCCAATGAAATCTGGAAAAAGTATGCAAATTATAAATGAATTTAATAGACAGTTAATAACAGGAAAAAATGTAATGCTTTTTAAACCAAAAATAGATGATAGAATGGGAAGCGATAATATATCTACAAGAAATGGAATTAAAGTAGAAGCAAAAAATATCGAAAATATTAATGAATTGGAAAATTATAATGCAGATGTCTTTTTTATAGATGAATTTCAATTTCTAGAAGGGGATGTCAAAACAATTGAAAATTTAGCAGAACAAGGTAAAAAATTTTTTATTGATGGTCCTTAATTTAACATCTGATAAAAAGCCATTTGGCAAAATGGGAGACTTAATGTGTATTGCAGATGATATAAAAATGATGACAGCTATTTGTGAAGTTTGCAAAAATGATAATGCAGTTTATTCATATTTTAAAGGAAATAAAACACAAGACATTGTTATTCGGTGATTCCGAATATATACCGGTATGTCGAAAATGTTATGAAAAACTATGTTCTGATAAAAATAAAACACAAAATATTTGATATTTTTTAGCAATTCAATATTTATATGTATTTTTTACAGATATATTAATATGTAATTTTATTATAATAATAGATAGGGAGTGATAAAGTGTTAGAATTAGAAGAAAATTCAAGACTTCTAAAAACCTTAGAAGAAAAATTAAAAGATTTGGGTGAGTCACTTTGACATCTCTAAATTAGAAATAGAATTAAAAGACTTAGAACAAGAAACTTTAAAAGAAGATTTTTGGCAAGATACTAAAAATTCAAATAAAATATTATCAAAAATAAAAAACATAAAAAACAAAGTAAATGAATATAAAAAAATAGAAACCGAAATACAAAATCTAAATGAATTAACAGAGTTAACAAATTTAGAACCTGATGAAGAATTGGCAAAAGAAATTATAAAAAGTACAAAAAATTCAGAAAAAGAAATCGAAAAATTAGAAATTGCAACATTACTATCAGGAAAATATGATATAAATAATGCAATTGTAACAATCCATCCAGGAGCAGGAGGTACAGAATCACAAGACTGGGCAGAAATGTTATATCGAATGTACACAAGATGGGCAGAAAAACATGAATACAAAGTAGTCGAACTAGACTATTTAGAAGGAGAAGAAGCAGGGATAAAAAGTGTTACATTTGAGATTATCGGTGAATATGCTTATGGATATATGAAAGGTGAAATGGGAGTTCATAGATTAGTTAGAATTTCTCCTTTTGATAGTGGAGGAAGAAGACATACCTCATTTGCATCTATTGAAGTTCTACCAGAAATTACAGATGATATAGAAATTGACATCAATCCAGACGACCTAAGAATTGATACATACAGAGCATCTGGAGCAGGAGGACAACATATTAATAAAACATCATCAGCAGTTAGAATTACGCATATACCAACCAATATTGTAGTGGCTTGTCAATCAGAGCGTTCTCAAATACAAAATAGAGAAACAGCGATGAAGATGTTAAAATCAAAACTGTTAGACTTAAAAGAAAAAGAGCATAAAGAAAAAATAGAAGACTTAAAAGGTGAACAAAGAGAAATTGCTTGGGGTAGCCAAATTCGTTCTTATGTTTTTTGTCCATATACAATGGTAAAAGATCATAGAACAAATTATGAAGTAGGAAATGTAGAAGCCGTCATGGATGGAAAAATAGATGATTTTATGGAAAGTTACTTAAAATTTTCTGGATAAATTGACATAATTTAACAGAATTGAATATAATGTAAAGAGTTAAATTTAATTAAATTTGACTCTTTATTATGATGTGATAAAGAAGGTGCTTAATATGGAAGACATAATTGTACTAAAATTTGGAGGTAGTTCTGTTTCAAATAACGAAAACTTAAAAATTGTTGCAAACAAAATTATTGATTTCAAAAATAATAACAAAAACATTGTTGTCATTTTATCAGCACAAGGAAAGACAACAGATAAGTTAATACATGAAGCATATGAACTGACAGAAGATGTTGATAAAAGAGAATTAGATGCATTAGTTAGTTGTGGAGAACAAATGTCATCAGCTAAACTAAGTATTTTGTTAAATAGTTTAGGCTTTTCAGCTATTTCTTTAACAGGATGGCAAGCAGGTATTTTTACAAATAATACAAACCAGGATGCTCTAATTGAAGGTATTGATACACAAAGAATTCATTCAGAACTAAAAAAGGATAATATTGTCATCATAACTGGCTTTCAAGGAATTAATGAGAATTTAGATATAACCACTTTTGGAAGGGGAGGTTCAGATACATCGGCAATTGCAGTTGCAGCAGCACTAAAAGCCAAAAATTGCTATATTTTCTCTGATGTAGATGGAATTTACTCATCAGATCCTAATAAAGTTCAAGGAACTAAAAAATTAACAGCTATTTCTTATGAAGAAATGTTAGAATTATCTAATGAAGGAGCAAAAGTTTTGCACAATAGATGTATTGAAATAGGGGGAAAATACAAAATTCCAATTATAACAAAATCTACTTTTAATAATAATTATGGAACAGTAATATCTGATGAAAAAATTGAAAAAGACGAAATAAAAAGTATAATAAAAAAGGATCTATCAAGAATCTCTATTATAGGAAATGGCATGACTCGAAATACAGAAGGTATCTCTAAAATTTTAAAATTTATTAAAGAAAACAAGTTAGAAATGCTAGAATTCACTGTTTCTGAAAATAAAGCTTCTATTACATTTAAAAATTTTGTTAGTGATAAAATATTAGAAAAATTGCATAATGTAATATTATAATTATTATCGTTTAAGTTTATTATTCAAGAGGGAAGTATTTTATAATGAAATACTTCTCTTTTTTTAGTTCTAAAATAGACAACCTCTGAATATATATAATTTAGATTTAAAATTTGGAGGTATTTATTATGACAATAGATGAAAGAAAAACAATCAATACAGCAGTTGTACAAAATTTAATATTAGAGAATCGTGGAAAGTTAAGTATTTCAGGAGTATTAGATGTACTTAGTTTTGATGACCAAGTAATTATGGTAGAAACTGAATTAGGATTATTAACAATAAAAGGTGAGAACTTAAGAATTACGAAATTAAGCATAGATACTTCTGAAGTAATCGTAGAAGGAAACATATCTTATCTTGCATACAGTAATAAAGAAGTAGAAAAAAATAAAAGTAGTATTATAAGTAAAATATTTAAATAAAATACATTATTAATTATAATAATATTGTAATAATAGCAAAATCAAATGTACATAAGGAGGAACAGAATGATTTATACACAATTAGAATTATTCTTTATATTTATTATAAGTGGTTTTGTTATAGGTTTGTTATTTGATTTTTTCAGAATACTTAGAAAAACAATCAAGACAGCAGATTTTGTTACATATGTCGAAGATATATTATTTTGGATCTTAACAGGTTTTATTATATTATATTCTGTATTTAAATATAATAATGGTGAAATTAGAATATTTATGTTTTTAGCTATCATTATTGGTATGTTATTATATTTAACATTAATCAGTAAATACCTATTAATAATTAGCACAACAATTATTAATTTTATCAAAAATATTTTTATTAAAATATTTGAAATAATAAAAATTCCATTTACAATATTAATAAAAACAATTAGAAAAATATTTTTAAATCCTATTTCATTTATAATAATTAAGATAAAAAAATATATTTCAAAAAAAATCAAAAATTTTTATAATATACTAAAAAAAATGAAAATGTCGAATAAATTTGTAAAAAACACTAAAAATTAAAAGGATTTTTTAAAAAAATGTAGAATAATATATATGTGAAACTTTAATAATCAGGAGATTACTTATGAAAAAAAGTAAAAAAATTTTAAGAAATTTATTTATTATAGCGATTATTATTTATGTAGTCTTTGTGCTTGTTAATCAACAAAAAACATTAAATGAATATAGCAAGAATGCAGAAGAATTAAATGAAGAAATTGCATCAGAGCAAGAAACTAATGATAAATTAAATGAACAAAAGGATAATGTAGATTCTTTAGAATTTATAGAAGAAATGGCTAGAGAAAAATTAGATATGTATTATCCAAATGAAAGAGTATACATAGACCAAGGAATGTAATCATTTATAAGATTATATTCCTTTTTTGGAAATTTTTGTTTATTTTTTTAATTTTTTATGTTATAATAATAAATGTATTAAATTCGTTTTATTCCCAAAAGATTTAAAATATAAGGAAAGCATATGTTAACGAAATCGAAAATTTCAATGCATATATGTACAAAATTGATTAGTAATTATTGCACAAATATATAAGATGCTTAACCTTATTATATATGGAAAAGTCTTATTTTGAAAATAGAATTTTTATTTTCACTTTGAATTGTGAAACTAACAAACTTCATAGGGGTTCCTATACAATAACAATATATAATTTAGAAAAATGAAGATATCGCAAGATAATCAATTCATTTATAATAAGAGGAGGTTTTATTTTGAATTTAGAATCAATGAATTTAGCTGACCTAAAGCTACTTGCCAAAGAACATAATATTAAAAATATTTCAAAACTAAAAAAAGAAGAAATTATAGAAGTATTAAAACATGTTGTAGACACATCAGATAATGTGCCAAATGAAGATATCCATTCAATTAATCAAGAAGAAGAACAATATAATGATGATAATTATGAAAAAGAAAAAAAAGAACCAGCAGAAAGACAATACGACGAAAATGGAGAACCTATTGTAGATTATAAACTAACTAACGAAGGTGATGAAATTGTAGAGGGAATTCTAGACATAATGCCAGATGGATATGGATTTTTAAGAGGCGACAACTATTTATCTAGCGAAAAAGATGTTTATATTTCAATGGTACAAATAAGAAGATTTAGATTAGACACAGGAGATATCATAAAAGGTATATCTAGATTTAGAGAAGGTGAAAAATTTCCTTCATTAATATTCGTAGGTGAAGTTAATGGAGAACATCCAGAAAAAGCATTAAAAAGGAAAAGATTTGACGAATTAATACCAATTTATCCAAATGAAAGATTAAAACTTGAAACAGTTCAAAATGATTATTCTACAAGAATTATAGATTTAATATGCCCTATTGGAAAAGGACAAAGAGGTATGATAGTTGCACCTCCAAAAGTAGGAAAAACAACATTACTAAAAAAAGTCGCTAACAGTATTAGTCAAAATAATCCAGAAGTAGAATTAATTGTACTTTTAATTGATGAAAGACCAGAAGAAGTAACAGATATGAAACGTTCTATAAAAGGACAGGTTATACATTCTACATTTGATGAATTACCAGAACATCATGTAAAAGTTGCAGAAATGGTTTTGGCAAGAGCAAAAAGACTAATAGAACAAGGAAAAGATGTTGTTATTTTATTAGATAGTATAACTAGATTAACAAGAGCATATAACCTTGTTATTCCATCATCTGGAAGGACATTATCAGGAGGTATTGACCCTGCAGCATTACATAAACCCAAAAAATTCTTTGGAGCTGCAAGAAACATTGAAAATGGTGGAAGTCTAACAATATTAGCAACAGCATTAATTGATACAGGAAGTAGAATGGATGATGTTATATTTGAAGAATTTAAAGGTACAGGTAATATGGAAGTTCATCTAGATAGAAAATTATCTGAAAAAAGAATATTCCCTGCAATAGATATTAATAAGTCAGGTACAAGAAGAGAAGATTTATTATTGACACCAAAAGAAAAAGAAACAGTTTTTGCATTAAGAAAAGCAATGAATGCAATGCCAGTAGCTGAAGTAACAGAACAAGTTATTAGTGAAATGACAAAGACTAAGAATAATAAAGAATTTGTAGATAAAATGGATGCTTATTTACAAAGATTTAAATAATAGGAGAAAAGTTATAAGAATAGTAAGTTGTAAGGGAGAAAGAATTTATGAAATATGATTTATTTTTTAGATTATCTTTTATATCATATGTTTTGATAATGATTGTTAGGTCAGGGAAGCTTTGGGTAGATATAACATTATCACTTTTTATACTGGCATTAGTATATCAATTTATATATATATTTTTTTTAAGGAAAAAATATAATAAAAAGTTTAGTAATGTTTTTTTAAGATTTCTATTATATGGAATAACATCAGTAAGTGTTTATATATTAGTATGGTATATTGATATATTTTTTAATGGTTATTATACTGGAGGAGATGTGGTAGGAATTGGGGGTAGTGGGCCATACTATGGAATACAAGCAATTTTAAAAAGTGATTGGGAAATTTATGTTTCTTACGTAATTTTTAATTTATGTATTATAATTGTTTATAAATTAGTAAATAAAAAGTTAAAAAAGCAAAAGAGTTGTTAAAAAACTTGAAAGATAACATCATCGACAACTTACAATTTATAGATTAGTTTGAAATACAACTAATCTTTTTTATTTTACTAAAACGATAGAGTAGGGGGGATAGTACATTTTATAATATATAAAAATTACAAAATATATTAAATAAAATTTTGTGCAATCTTCTGTTAGACTAATAATAACTTTTATAAATAAAAAATTTTTTAATATAAAAAATAAATTTTAAAAATTATAATTTTGTAATGCAAACATTATAATACTAAA
>CAYVCM010000085.1:0-7146 GCA_964449925.1 uncultured Clostridium sp. | reverse complement strand
TTACACAGACCATGGTGTAGATGTATATCCACAAGCAGCAGCAGGATTTCCATTTAATGCAGGAGTACTTGCTTGTAAAGGAGACCCTATTGCAAACTTACAAGAAGATTTAGCTGCTGAGCAAAAAGCACGAGCAACTTATGAAAAATTAATTGATTTGTGTAGAGACAATCCGGATGTCTTAGATCCATTAAGATATTTAAGAGAAAGAGAAGTTGTTCACTTCCAAAGATTTGGAGAAGCATTGAGAGGTGTTCAAGACAAATTAGCAGAGAAGAAATATTATATGAATAACAATAATTGTGGTTGTAATTAAAAAGAAACTCCTATATTTAAAATATAAAAGTTTTAATTGAACATTGGGGACGTGTCAAATCGTTCAATTTTTGAACGATTTGACATGTCCCCATTTGTTCATATTTTCTTTTATGTAGTTTGCAATGCCATCATTCATATTGCTATTTATTACAAAATCTGCTACATTCTTAACACTTTCTTCCGCATTTTCCATCGCAATACCAATCCCAGCATTTTTTATCATTTCTAAATCGTTATAGTCATCTCCAAATGCTATAATATCATCTATACTTATTCCCAATTTTTCACTTAGTTGTTTCGTACTTGTCCATTTGGAAGCTTCTCTATTCATTATTTGACAAAGTTGTCCCCTATCTGTAATAATGCCTTTACATGAATCTGGTAAATTGTTTACAAAGTTTTGTGATATTGTTTTTTTACTACATACAATTACTTTATATGCTTTTTCAAAGTTTATTTCTGCTAAATTAACTTTTTGATTTGTTGCATTTTCAAAAAATTCCGATGTATCAAAGTTTGAATATAATTTATCATTTATTTCAATACATATTTCATTATATCCCCATTTTTCTGCAATTTCTGTTATTTCTAACATATCCTTTTTACTTAACTCTTTCTTATATACCAGTTCTTGATTATCAATCATACATGCTCCATTATAACAGATAATCGGATTATTTCTTAATATTTCAGGAATATATTTATAAGCATCTCTTGGTGGTCTAGCTGTTGCAAATAATATTTTATTATTTGCCTCCTTAAATTTTAACAATACATTTATTGTTTCATTTGATACTGTTTTATCATTTCTTAAAAGAGTTCCATCTAAATCTAAAACTATTAATTTACTCATTATTATTCCTCATTTCAGATTTTACATTTTCTTATATTAAAACAATGATTTTAGGGACGGAGCAAAAAATCATCGCTCCATCCCCAATTGAACAAAAATGTCTCAAAAAGAAACGTCTCCAATGAGACATTATACTCTAGCAACTCCACCAATAACTTTGTTTTCTGTTGCATCTGGTAATATTTTTGGTCCTCCAGCAATAACAACTTTGTCACCTTTTTCTAAGATTCCTTCTTTTTCTAATTCTGCAATTCCTTTTTGAATTGTATCTTCAATTGTTTTTCCATCTTTAATTAGAATTGGTGTTACATTCCATGTAATTGCTAATTGATAGTATGTTTCTTCATTGTCTGCAATAGCAAATATAGGGCAACCTGGTCCCATTCCAGAAATAAGTCTTACAGAATCTCCCTTATGTGTATATGCAACTATTGCATCTGCTTCTACTTGTTGTGCTGTTACACATGTTGTATAAGCAATATTTTTTTCTAAATCTTCTGGATCTATTTTTTTATAATCTTTTTTATTAAATCTTTTCCAATATTTAACTGTTCCTTCAATTGATTTTGATATTTTAACCATTGTTTTAACACATTCTACTGGATATTTACCCATAGCACATTCTCCAGAAAGCATTATACTACTTGTCATATCATATACAGCATTTGCAACATCGCTAACTTCTGCTCTTGTTGGTCTTGGATTAGAAGTCATAGATTCTAGCATTTGTGTAGCTGTTACAACTGGTTTACCAACATGATTACATCTTTTTATAAAATGTTTTTGAACAATTGGAACTTGTTCCATTGGTATTTCAACTCCCATGTCTCCACGAGCTACCATTATACCATCTGATATTGCTAAAATTTCTTCGAAGTTATCAATACCTTCTTGGCTTTCAATTTTTGATATAATTTTAATGTGTTCTCCCCCATTTGCTTTTAACAAGTCTCTTATTTCTTGAACATCTGATGCTCTTCTTACAAATGATGCTGCTATATAGTTAAATCCTGCTTTTATTCCATTTGTAATATCATCAATATCTTTTTGTGCTAATGCTGGTAAATTTAATTTTAATCCAGGAACATTCATTGTTTTTCTGCTTCCTAATTTAGCTGTGTTTAATGCTTTACATTTAATATCTTTTCCAACAATTTCAACAACTTCAAACTCTAAAGCTCCATCGTCAACTAAGATTTTAGCTCCTGGTTTTACATCTTTATATAAATTTTTGTAACTAATTGTTGTCTTTGTTTCGTTTCCAACAATATCATCATATACAAAAGTAAATTCTTGTCCTTCATTTATTGTTACTTTTTCATCACCAGATTCTAATTTACCTGTTCTTATTTCAGGTCCTTTTGTATCTAATAATAAAGCAACTGGTTTGTTTAACTTTTCTCTTACCCTTTTTATAGTTGCAATTTTTTCTGCATTTTCTTCATATCCTCCATGTGAAAAATTTATTCTAGCTACATTTAATCCGGCTTTAACTAATTTTGTAAACATTTCTTCACTTTCGCTTGCTGGACCTATTGTACCTACAATTTTTGTTTTTCTTAAAACTTCCTTCATTTCTTATTCCTCCCTTATTATCTTAAAAACCGAATTTTATTATATCACACCATAAAACCAATTTTCAATAATTTTTTATTATTTTTTACATAATCTCAAAAATTTATACTTTTATTTTTTCATTATATTAATATATTTTTACAATTGCATGTAAAAGTTTATCATCTTCGCTTTTAATGACTACTACATTTTCTTCTCTTTCTTTTGCGTATTTACACTTTACTGTTTCGCCTAATTTTATTTGATTTTTATATTGAATTCTCACATGATTAAACGGTCTTTTATTATATTCAGCATCTGGTAGAGATTCATATGCTAAATGTAGATAATATAAATTGTGCATATGACCTATAACATCAATATCTCTTCTTCTAGTTGTATATGTGATTTCGCTTATATATTCTTCTGGTTCTTTTAATTTGCTAATTTTTTTATTAGAAAAAACACATTTACCAAATTCAGAATGATATCTATTTGCTATCTCTGGCTCTATTCGTGTTATTTTTCCGGTTTCACTATTAATTAGTAACCATTTTGAAGTCGCTATTGCACACAAGTTTTTTTCTTCATCATATACTTCAAAATCACGAAGAGCATAAATTTTTTCTATTTCTCTAGACCATGTATGGATTTCTAGAACTTGTCCATATTTGGGTCTTTTGATTACTTCTAATTCCCAGTCCATCAATAACCAACTTAAATGTGTTTTGTCAGTTGTATTAACACCAATTCCTACACTATCTGAATGATAAGCTGCAACATCTTCTAAATATTCCAAAATTGCAATATTACTTACTTCATCTTTGGCCCAAACATCTTTTAAGCCTACTTTAAATTTTTCTTTATATATCATATTTTCCTCCTTTTGTCACTTTTGTCTCATTGGGTGTCTCATTGGGGACGTTTCGTTTTGTCTCATTGGGGACGTTTCGTTTTGTCTCATTGGGGACGTTTCTTTTTGAGACATTTTTCCAAAATGTCTCAAAAAGAAACGTCCCCAATGAGACAAAACGAAATGTCCCCAATGAGACAAAACGAAACGTCCCCAATGAGACACCCAATGAGACAAAACAAAACATCTTCTCAATTGGACATCTATTAATATCCTGGTTTTTTTAATAATTTAAACATATTTTTTTTATATTCTTCTACACCAGGTTGATTAAATGGATTAACTCCTAATATGTTTCCAGACATGGCACATGCTTTTTCAAAAAAGTATATTAGTTCTCCTATATTTTCTTCATCTAATTTTTCCATTTCTATTATTATATTAGGTACATCTCCTGAAACATGTGCTTTTACTGTTCCTTCCATAGCTTTTTTATTTACATAGTCAAGTCCTTTTCCTGCTAAATAATTTAATCCATCTAAATTATCATCATCTGGATTGATAGTAATATCTGAATTTGGTGTTTTTATGCTAATAACTGTTTCAAATAAATTTCTTCTTCCTTCTTGAATATATTGTCCCATAGAGTGTAAATCTGTTGTAAAGTCAACACCTGCTGGAAAGATTCCCTTTTGTTCTTTTCCTTCACTCTCTCCAAATAATTGTTTCCACCATTCTGTAAAATAATGCATTTTGGGCTCGTAATTTACAAGAATTTCTATGTTTTTATATAATTTATATAAAATATTCCTTACAACTGCATATTGGTAACATTCATTATATTTTAAATTCGGATCATTAAAACGAGTTTGTGCTATTTGTGCCCCAATCATTAATTTGTCGATATTTATTCCAGCTACTGCAATTGGTAATAATCCTACTGCTGTTAATACAGAATATCTACCACCTATATTATCAGGAACAACAAATTGTTCATAACCTTCGTTTTGTGCCAATGTTTTTAATGCGCCTTTTTCTTTATCTGTTGTAGCATAAATTCTACTTCTAGCTTCATCAATTCCATATTTATTTTCTAAAAATTCTCTAAAGATTCTAAATGCAATTGCTGGCTCTGTTGTTGTTCCAGATTTTGATATAACATTTACTGAAAAATCCTTGTCACCTATGTATTCAATTAATTCGTTAATATAGTTTGGACTTAAGTTATTTCCAACATATAATACTTTCGGATATTTTATTTCTTTATTAGGCATCATATTATAAAAAGAACTAGTTAATGCTTCTATAACTGCTCTTGCGCCTAAATAAGAGCCACCAATTCCTATAACAACTAGTATATCAGATTCTTTTTGTATTTTTTTTGCTGCTTTTTTAATTTTTAAAAATTCCTTTTTATCATAATTTGTTGGTAATTCTAGCCATCCCACAAAATCTTTTTCATCACTTGCTCTTCTATGCAAATCTTTATGTATATTTTCTACTTGTTCTTTATATGTTAAAATTGTTTTTTTTGTAATCCCTGTATGTTTTAAATTCAAATTAATATTTGCCATCTAATTACCTCTTTTCTTTTTATTTTCTATCGTCATTATATATATATATACAAAAAAATTCAAGTATTTACTTGAATTCTTAATCTTATTTTTTAAAGTAATTATAATATACTTTCTTATCAGGCTTAAATGGGTCTATTCCTTTCGTTTAATTGTTGAACGATTAAGTTCGGTTCTAATGATTTACTTCATAACTTCATCCATAATTTTTGCCAAATATTTCATGCTGGTTAAACATTGTTCTAATGTATTGCCTGTTGCCCCTACTTCTATGATACTAGCATATTTTCCTGTATGTTGGTTATATCTGGATGTTGTTAGCATAATTGGTTTAAATAGTCCTGGGTACATTTCTTCTGCTTTTTCTTGGATTTTAATAGCAAATTTTAGATTTTGATTCCAATTAGGATGCCATAGTCCACCTGCATCTGTTCCAATAACAAACATTATTTGAGCTGCTTCTTCATCTCCTATTTGAACTGTTGGTGCATAATCACTTCTACTACCAACTGCATCTCTATGCAAATCAATAATTATATCTGCTGGATTTGTTTCTAATATACTTTCTACAGTTTTTAATGAACTTGAATATGAACCATTATATGATGGATAATCATGATAACTTGTATCATGAATAACATTGTATCCATATTGTTGTAATTGTGTTGTTAATTCTGTTCCTACTCTTGTAACAGTAAAATTTAAATCTGTTGTCCTGAAATTGCCTGTTGCTGTATAAGAATATAATTCACTTGATGTATAACTTTCACAACTATGTGTATGAAATATAATTATATCTTTATTTTCAATAGTAATGTCTGGTGTTAACATTTCTTCTGTTAATTCATAATCAGTCTGATTTTTTATTTTTACACTTCCATATTGTATATTGTAATTTTCTGAAATGGGATTTTCTGTAATTACTTCTGTGGTTACATCTGTTTGTGCTAGTTCCACATCTTGTTCTTCTTCATTTGTTGTTTCTATTTCTTCTTCTGATACTTCTTCCATGTTTTGAATTTCATCTATTGAACTAATTTGTGTTTCTAACATAGATTTTAATATATCACTCTCACTTATTTCTGTCTCTTCATTTTCACTTTCCTCACTATTATTAATAGATGCTACAACAGGAAGTGTAGCATCTAAACAAGATAATAAATTATAACTAGATATTTCGTTTGTTACATTTTCTATTTCTTGTGTCATGTTTTGTGTATTGTTTTTTGTGCCAGAAAAATAATTGCTAATACTAAAAATTAGTAAAATGAGTACAAATATGCATATAAGATATTTTACGATATCTTTTAATCTTAATACTGTTACATTAAACATATACTTTTCTCCTTTGTCCAAATTCCTATATATATGTATATTCAAAAATTTTAAGAATATTATTAAATTTGAATATTTATTTTTGCTATTTAGTTTCGAAAATAATCTTTTATTGTAAAACTATAATTATAAATAATTAAATATAGTTCTATTTTTAATAATTGTATAGGAAAAATCGACTTTTATCTTGACTATATGTAAGATTTTCCCGTATACAACAAGGTTAAGCATCCTATATTTATGCAATAATTGCGAAGCAATTTTGCACATGTGTGCGTCAAAATCTTTGATTTTGTTAACGCACGCTTTTCTTACAAATTTAAAAAGTATATAAAAATATTTAAGTAAGTAGCAAAAAGTAGCCATAGGACATAAGGTATTAGTAAAATTCCAGATAATTTATTTTGTTTATAGAACTGATATGTCATAACAATTACCAATACATCTAAAATAATAATCCATAAGACAGAAAGTAATCTAAGTTCAAATACAAAAAATATGAATGTCCATAAATAGTTAAAAATTAATTGTGTGTAATATAATTGTTTTGTTTCGTTAGGTACTTTCCCTTTTTCTTTTAGAAGTGTATATGATATTCCAATTAGTAGATAAATAATTGTCCATGCAATTGGAAATACAATCGCTGGTGGAGATAATGT
>CAYVCM010000084.1:4048-7280 GCA_964449925.1 uncultured Clostridium sp. | reverse complement strand
ACAAATTACTATTTGTTTTTATAATAACATAAAAAAGAAATTTAATCTACATATCATATAAATTTGTTTATATTTTAATGAATTAACAAACAAGAGAACTATTATTGGTAATAGTTCTCCTAGAAATAAATGTGGATATTTTTTATTGAATAATTGTACTTAACCATGTAGCAATTTCATTTTCTATTTGTTCATCTGACATATCAGATACATCTGTCAGTCCCACTCCATCTACTACATTAGCATTTTGTGCTTGTTCTTCAAAATCAGTTTCATAATGACCTGGCATACCATCATCTGTCCAATATGGTGCTACTGTTTTTCCTTGAAAGTCCATTTGCTCTAAAAAGCTCATTAATGGTGTTGATACTGTACTAGACCATACTGGTCCACCTACAATGATTAAATCATAATCTTCAATATTAGGCAAGTCTCCTTGTAATTCTGGTAAATTTCCTGAATTTCTTTCTTCTCTTGCTTCTGCTGAAACTTCACTAACTACATCTGGATATGTTCTTACTGTTTGAACTCTATATAAGTCTCCTCCTGTTTGTTCTTGTATTTCTTCTGCAACTCGTTCTGTTCTATTTGTTAATGAGTAATATATAATTAAAGTTCTTCCATTAGATGCTGTTGTATTATTATTTTCTACTGCATTTTCAACATTTATTGTATTGTTTGAACTTGCTATTGTTGTATTGCTTTCATTTTGACTTGTTTTCTCTTGATTTTCATTTTGTGAATGTATAACTCCATATCCAATAGCACCTACTACTATTGCTAAAATAATGATAATCGGTATAACAATTTTTAAATTTTTCATTATTCTTTTCTTCCTTCCAACTTTTATTTATAAGATTCTCTATAAATATTTGCACAATCTTGAATACTTAATTCTTTTCTATCAGCCATAAAAAGTCCACCCATTGTGTCTTTTGCATTTTGTGCCATCTTATCGAATTCGTCTTCAGTAATTCCATAATCAGACATTTTTAAATCCCCTACATTACATTCTTTTTGTAATTTATCAAGCATTTCTATAAAATCCATTGGATTTTTACTATCTGCTTTTCCAAGTAATTTTGCCATTTTTATAAATCTTTCATCACATACATGTGCTTTAATAAAATATGTGAAATATGCCTTACTAATCATAATTAAACCTGCACCATGTGGTAAATTAGAATGATAAGCACTCATTGCATGTTCCATTGAATGTTCACTTGTGCATGAACTTATTGTCATAACTGTTCCTGATAAATTGTTAGCAAATGAAACAGCTTCTCTTGCTTCAATATCGTCTCCATAAGCAACTGCTCTTGATAAGTATTTTCCTACATTCTCTATTGCTTTTTCTGCATACATATCACTCATTAAATTTGCTGCTTTTGATATATAACATTCTACACTATGGAACAAAGCGTCAAATCCTTGATATGCTGTATATTCAGGGGATACACTTTTTGTTAATTCTGGATCTACTATTGAAATAATAGGGAATAATTCATCATATCCTCCGAATCCTATTTTCTCATGTGTATTTGTATTATTAACAACACCCCATTGATCTACTTCTGAACCTGTTCCTGCTGTTGTTGTAATTGCTATTACTGGTAGTGGTTTTTCTTTCATAGGTTGGTTTTTACCAGTTCCACCATTTATATAATCCCATACATCTCCATCATTTTTTGTCATAAATGCAATTACTTTTGAAGCATCCATTACACTTCCTCCACCAAGAGCAACTATAAAATTGCAATTGTTTTCTTTTGCAAATTTTGCTCCTTCCATAATGCTATCTTTTGTTGGATTTTCTTCTATTTCATTAAATACAACTGCATTGACATCTGCTCTTTTTAATTGTTGTTTAACCCTTTCTAAATATTCATTAGAATTTTTATATTCTTTCCTATATGTGATTATCATTGCCTTTTTACCTGGCATTTTTTGTTCTCCTAATTCATTTAATTTTCCCACTCCAAATAAAATTCTAGTAGGTATATACATTTGAAAACTCATTTTAAATTCCTCCTAATTTATATTTTTAGTCTGCTATATCAAATACCATTTCTACACGACTATCTATTTCATCAAAAATACTTAAATCTGATGTAATCTCTCCTATTTTAATTACTTCCATTGTTAAATTTGGTCTATCTGATTGATTATAGAAAATAGCAAGTGTATTATTTGTAGGACAATAAGTAATATCACCATTCTCAAAGTTTAATTTTCCTTCTCCTGTGCTACTTGGGGTTTCATCTATTCCACCATAAAATTCTCTTGTTCCATATCTTCCCATAATAACAGTTAAAGGGAACATTCCTTTTATTTCTTCAGCCAATTCTGTATTATTTAATACTCCTTCTACTTGTCTATCTCCTATTGTAACTGTGATTTTTGTTTCATCTGAATTGCTTTCTTCTACACTATTATTTTCTGATGTTTCATTTGCTGTAAATCCAATTCTTTCTAACCAACTATTTACATCTGTTTCTCTCTCCTCTACTGTTTCATCATAAGCACCAAATCCTTCTAAAACTGTTGCATTTGGTTCTTGCTTTGCAATTTCTTCAAATGTTCCACTTGTTCCACTTGTTCCATGTGTTGTAAAAGGTATAATTACTTTATTAGAAAAATCGTATTCATCTAATAATGTGTAAATACACATTGGCATTGTATAACACCAAATAGGATACCCTATAAATATTACATCATAATTTTCTAAATTAAGTTCTGTTGCCAATTCTGGTCTTTCATTATTTTCTTTTTCTTCTTGTGCTAATGTTAATAATTCATTGTATTCTGTTGGATATGTTTGTACTGTCTCTAGTTTTATAATATCTCCTCCAACTTTATTATGTATAAAATTTGCTATTTTTTCTGTGTTTCCAGTCATTGAAAAATATACTGTTAATATTTTTTGAGAATCTACTTCATTAACTGAATTTTCTACAAGTGCTTCATTTACTGTTAATGTATTATCTTCTTTATTATTCTCATTCTGGTTTAATATTACTGCCATTACAATTCCAATAGCAAGTAAAATAACTATGCTTATTAAAGCAACTATTTTTTTATTCATATATTGCCCTTTCTTTTATTTTAATTTATTATATTCTTCATCTGAAACTGATTCTAGCCATTCATTACTTGTATTTTCTCCTGGTACTTCTATTGCTAAATGCGAAAACCAACTATTTTTACTAGCTCCATGCCAATGTTTTACATT